>JAYWCY010000231.1:0-2473 GCA_043780175.1 Chitinophagales bacterium | reverse complement strand
GTACTTACCGCATATTTACCAGCAGGAATTTTATCATCGTTCATAGCTAAACATGCAGAACAACCTGGCTGACGCAATTGAAAACCAGCTTCGTTTAGTACATCTAAAATGCCTTCTTCTTTAATTTGTGCTTCTACAATATGGCTACCAGGTACTAACCAAGCGGTAATATTATCAGCTTTTTGTTTGCCTTTTACAATACTTGCAAAAGCTCTAAAATCTTCAATACGACCATTGGTACAACTACCTAAGAAAACATAATCTACTTGCTTACCAATGATTTTTTCATCTTCGGCAAAGCCCATGTAAGCCAATGATTTTTTATAAGAAGCTGCACCATCTTTTACTGTGGCAGCCATTGGAATATTTTTACTAATACCGGTGCCTAAACCAGGATTGGTACCGTAAGTGATTTGTGGTTCAATATCATCAGCGCTATAGCTTAACTCTAAATCAAATGTAGCGTCAGCATCAGTTTTAAGCGATTTCCAACGAGCAACAGCCTTATCCCAAGCATCGCCTTTTGGCGCTTTTTCTCTACCATTTAAATAATTGAAAGTGGTTTCGTCTGGGGCAATCATACCACCACGAGCACCCATTTCTATTGATAAGTTACATACTGTCATTCTGCCTTCCATGCTCATATTCTCAAATACTTCACCTGCAAACTCAATAAAGTAGCCAGTTGCACCACTTGCAGAAATTTGAGACAATACATACAAAGGCACATCTTTAGCAGTTACACCTTTACCCAATTTACCATTAATAGTAATGCGCATTTTTTTAGGTTTTGGCTGCATAATACATTGAGAAGACAATACCATTTCTACCTCAGATGTACCAATTCCAAACGCAATAGCACCAAAAGCACCATGTGTAGATGTGTGAGAATCGCCACAAACGATGGTCATACCTGGTAAAGTGATGCCATTTTCTGGTCCTACTACGTGTACAATACCATTTTTTGGATTATTAAGACCCCAATGAGAAATACCATATTTAGCTGAATTATCCTCAAGTGCCTTTAATTGATTGGCAGATAATGGATCTTCGACCGGCAAATGTTGGTTAATAGTTGGTGTATTATGATCGGCAGTAGCAAATGTTCTCTCTGGTGAGATAACGCCAATACTTCTAGTTTCTAAACCTAAAAAGGCGACCGGGCTGGTTACTTCGTGAATAAAATGACGGTCAATAAAAAATACATCAGGACCATCTTCAATCTTGCGAACCACGTGGGCATCCCACACTTTATCAAATAAGGTACTAGCCATAAAGCTTCTGTTGGTTTATTAAAAATAATTTGTAAATATCAGTAATTTTTGAATAACGGTTTTAGATTGCTGGTAAAATGGTTGTGCTAGATTAAGAAGCCCTTTTCATATTATTTTACCAAATACTTTTCCTATGCCCTACTCGGTTACGAAATTAAAGTATTGATTCATGACAAAAACATACTTATTTTGTCAATTATCAATACTTAATAGGTATTTATGGAAATAAGGCATCTGAAATATTTTCTCATACTCGCAGATGAATTGAGTTTTATAAAGGCATCTGAGAAATTATTTATCTCTCAACCGCCACTTAGCCGTCAGATAAAAGAATTAGAAGACGAATTAGGTGCACGTTTATTTAATAGAAATAGTAAAAGAGTAGCGCTAACAGAAGCTGGCAAATATTTTAAGCAAGAAGTAACCTTACTACTGGATAATTTGGATAGGATTAAACTGAAAACCCAAAAGATTGGCAATAATATTAGTGGTGAGTTTAGAATTGCCTATATCAGTTCTACTTTTTCTGGCGATATTGCTGAGTTAATTAAATTTTTGTCCAGCAAATATCCCTTTGTAAATTTTAGTTTATACGAAGTGCCTACAGCTAGACAAATTAGCGACTTAGAGCAAGGTAAACTAGACCTTGGTATTATTCGAGCCCCACTAAAATCACCGAAGATTGCTACGCATTTATGGTTTAGAGATAGCTTTTCTGTAGTGTTTAATAAGCAATTGGTACAGCTTGATACGGAAGAAGATATTGAGAAGCTAATGGATGAAACTTTTGTATTTTTTAATAAAGATTATGCACCACATTATTATGAATTGTTACTAGAAATATGTGCCAATTATGGTTTCATCCCCAAAGTGGTGCATGAATCAAACAATATATCTTCTATCATTCAATTGGTTAAAAATGGGCTGGGTTCATCTATTGTGCCTACTAATATTTTAAAAAGTCATAACTATCCAGAGTTAGGTTTTATTGAACTAAAAAAGGGCAATTTATTTACAGATGTTTTAATTGCCACACCAAAAGATGATAACTCTGAAATTGCCAAAGAAGCTATTGGATTTTTGCTGCGGTAAATAAGAAGTTTCACACAAAGCTACAAAGTAGACAAAGCACACGAAGTATTCTATGTCGGTTACAAAACCTTTGTTACTCAGTATTCTTAAAGTTGTTTGTGTGAAAC
>JAYWCY010000230.1:0-2407 GCA_043780175.1 Chitinophagales bacterium | reverse complement strand
TTGGGTTTACGCAACCTTCATTTTCTAGTGGTACGGCTTATGGTGACTTAGACAATGATGGGGATCTAGACATTGTTGTAAATAATATCAACGAACCAGCGTTTATCTATAAAAATAAAAGTCGAGAAATAAATCATAATAATTACATAGCTATTAATTTAAAATGTAGTGGTAATAATACTTTTGGTATAGGTAGTAAAATAAAAGTGTATCAGGGCAATCAGGTTTTTTCTAGAGAAATTGTACCGAGTAGAGGCTTCCAATCGTCTATGGATTATAAAGCTGTTATTGGCTTGGGCAAAAAAGGGGTTGATTCAATGATTATCATTTGGCCAAATAGAACCTTCGTAAAATTGATTAAGCCAACTATTAATCAACTACACACCATAAAACAAGGTAGTGACAATGCTATTTATCAAGAGAAACAGGCTACCGCCCAACCTCTATTTTCGCCAATTTCTCAACCTTTTGAAAAACATACAGAAGACGATTATAATGACTTTTTTTATGAGAGAAATATTCCTGAAATGCTGTCTAAAGAAGGGCCTCGGGCTGCCGTAGGTGATGTAAATGGAGATGGATTGCAAGATGTGTATATTGGCGGTGCAGCCAACCAAGCTGGGCAATTGTATTTACAAAATGAAGCTGGTAAATTTATAAAAAAGGATGAGCCAGTATTTAAACAGTTTGCAGATTTTGAAGATGTTGCCACTTTATTTTTTGATTATGATAATGATGGCGATCTCGATTTGATAGTGGGTTCTGGTGGTAATAATGCGCCTGCCAATACCAGACAAATGCAAAACCGATTGTATAAAAATGACGGTAAGGGTAATTTTACAATTGATATAAAAGCCTTACCTATCAATAGTGGTAATACCTCTGTTATTATTGCTCATGACTTTGATAATGATGGTGACTTAGATTTGTTTATTGGTAGTAAAAATGTATCATCTAGCTATGGTGAAACGCCTAGAAGTTATTTATTACAAAATGATGGTCAAGGTGCTTTTAAAGACATTACGCCGCCTAATATTCGTAATATAGGAATGGTATCAAACGCTGTATGGGCTGATGTTTGGGGCGATAAGCAACAAGAATTAATAATTGTAGGTGATTGGATGCGACCAATGATTTTTACTTATACAAATCATCATTTTGAAGAGGTGAGTACTAACTTAGATAAATTGTATGGTTGGTGGAAAACGGTAGCTGTAGCTGATGTTGATAATGATGGCGATTTAGATTTGATACTTGGTAATATCGGAGAGAACTTTTATTTACAACCTACCCAATCTAGTCCAGTGAAATTATTTATGAATGATTTTGATGCAACGGGTTCTATCAAAAAAATATTGACAAGAACAGTAGATGGGAAAGATAAGCCTGTGTTTATGAAACGTGATTTAACAGAGCAAATACCATCTTTAAAAAAGCAAAATTTAAAACACGCAGATTATGCAGATAAAAGTATTGAGGATCTATTTGGGAAGACAATGATTGCAACGAGTACCGTAAAACAGTTTAATTTCTGTAACTCTGTTATTGCAGTAAATGAGGGCAATGGTAAATTTACCATCAAGCTTTTACCCATGCAAGTGCAATTATCTTGCGTAAATGCCATATTGCCCACTGACATAAATAATGACGGTAAAATAGACTTGATATTAGGCGGTAATAGATTTGATTTTCTACCGCAATTTTCTAGAATGGATGCGAGTTATGGTCACGTATTATTGAATAAAGGCAAAGGTAATTTTGAATGGATCAATAATGCACAAACAGGTATTTCTATCAATGGACAAATTCGCGATATTAAAGAGATTGCCACCAAGCAAGGGAAGCAATTATTAGTATTGCCTAATAATGAAGTGCCAATCATGTATGGGCTTGCAAAGCCTTTACATGAAAGGGTTGCTGCGCTGCGATAAAAGCTGCGAGCGAAAAGTAAGTACAAGTGTGCGACGCAACAGAAGCATCATAGTAGTACATAAGACTGCTAACAAATAATAAACATGAAGACAGTAGCATATTTTATTTTAGTAACGATGTTGTTGCAAAGCTGTACATCAAAACCTGAAGTTGTAGAGGCGCCTATATTTGAAGTATTAGAGGCAAAACAAACAGGTTTAAATTTTAATAATCAGCTCAACCCAACTGATAGCTTTAATATGTTTAAATACATGTATTTCTACAATGGTGCAGGTGTGGGTGCTGGCGATTTTAACAACGATGGATTAATAGATCTATTTTTCTCGAGTAATCAAGGGCAAAATAGTTTGTACTTGAATAAAGGTAATATGCAGTTTGAGAATGTAACCGCTAAAGCCAATATTCCTAAAGATGGTGGTTGGAGCACGGGCGTAAGTCTTGTAGATATTAACAACGATGGATTGCTGGATTTATA
>JAYWCY010000229.1:0-2809 GCA_043780175.1 Chitinophagales bacterium | reverse complement strand
CTACTTAGTTATTAGTAAAACTGATTATAATCATCTTAATAATTCAATTAAGAAATCTTCGATCTTAAAAACTACCGATATTGAGATACTTAGAATGCTACAAAAGGAATGGATTTTTAACTATACAGGTGGTGACGTGACTACCGCAGAAAGTAGTTTTTATTTGTTCAATGATGGAAAATTGGTATATAGTTCTGGTATAATACTTGACGGATTCAAAAGCGGCTTGCAGAGTAGAGAATATGGATGGCTTGAGCCAATCAATAAGGACTTAATACCAAATAGTTTTAAAAAATTTAAGCGTGTTTATTGGCCAATTGTTTTCTTATAAGCACGCCCCCCACTCGACGTAGTTTGCACCACATCTCGTCTGGGCGTACGGCTTTGCCTACGCCCTTTCACTAATCATTGCATTTTCTACTTTTCCAAATTACAGTTTCAGGCAAAAGCACTATTAATAATATCTACGATGTGCGACGCAATTTTTTTGATTTAAAAGCTTGATAAATTTATATTTGATGTAGCGAATGCAACGTGGATATGAATGGCGTAGGCAAAGCAATACGCCGAGAACGAAGGTGAAAACTATGCTGAGAGGGGGAAACATGGGCTGTAATGCATGCTTCGGTTGATTATACTGCAACAGTAAAAACAGACGGTACAATTGTCGTTTCTTTCCATTTAAGCGATAAGCTTGATTTAAGTGCCCAGTCATGAAGGTCAGAGGCATACAATAACATTGGCGCTACAACAGGCTTTTTATATCATGATGTTGTTGGCGGCAATAGTGCAATGAAAGTTAATGCTGATTGGCAAACAACAGTTAAATAACTACGATGAGAAAAATACAATTTAGTTTTATGCTATCTTTTTTATTTTCTTGTAATCACATTGTAACAGGCAATAATTTAAGCAAATCAGACATTGAGTATATCCAAAGTTTAAAGCTGCTTGATAACGATGAAAAGGTTTATAAATTTTATTCAGAGTTTAAAAAGAGAAATGCGGGAAATTTTTTTACAGACAAACGAATAGCGAAGTATTGGATTGATGAAAGAGATAAAGAAAAAAATCAATTAACGTTTGCATTTTATAAAGACATCAAATCAATAGATACGGTTTATAATGCAGGAGCGACTTATAGTCCTTATATGCTTGTAACAAAATTAGATAGTACAACCTTCAAGGTTAGTGTTTATGGAAAGAAAGAAGAAATCAAATCCTTTTTCGAAGATGCTTTAAAGACATGGCAGCAACATAAGTAAAAATCCCCCTTACAAGCGAAGGTCTGTAGCAAAGCAGCATAGCCGACCTGTGCCAGCGTGTTACTTCTTTTATAGTTCGGCCAATACTCCAAAAACGGTTAAGCAGTATTTCTCCATAGTAACCGAAATCATGCTGTTTTCATTTACTATTTACACAAGACAAAAATTTACCAATTAGTACAATACAACTAGGATATTAAGTATGGCTCAAGTAGGGATCAAGTAGGGATAAAGTAGGGATAGTGTACTACGAGTGTACTAAATACCGCAGGTTATGGTATAATAAAGTAACGACTTTGGCAAAGCTGCCGATAATGGCTGATTAAAAAGGGTTGCTTTTATGGTGGTACTTTATTAGTGCAGTAGCAGTGTTTAAAACAGGCAAGTACCCTCTTCAACAGCTTTGAAACAGTGTCACAGTTAGCTATAGCTATGCATAAATTACCACAGCCATTAGCTGTTTTCCCACAATCATTCTCTATTAACTACCACATTTTTACTATTGTTGCAACTATCATTTAGCACCGCGGCATCCATTCACCACATTATCGTAATATTGCTACGAAACTCTCTCGCATGACCACAGCTGATTCTTTTTTAATAGCTTTTAGAACGGTGCGTAGCAATAAGCTGCGTACTGGCATTACCGTTACCATTATTGCGTTTGGTATTATGGCTTTAATAGGCATCATCACAGCTATTGGCGCTATGAACCAATACCTAAAAGATAGTTTCTCTTTTATGGGTACCAATGCCTACAGCGTAAGATTTAAAGATTCTAAAGTGCGCTTTGGTGGTGGGCCAAGAACCGCCACTTTGGGCAAAGTAGGGCAGAAAGAAAAGAAATCTAATTTAGATAAACCCATACAGAAAGAAGAAGCAGAACTATTTAAGTCGCAATTCAAATATCCCTCTTTAGTGAGTTTGTCTTTGCGTACCACCAACAATAGCTTAGAGTGCACTTTTGAAGATAAGAAAACAAACCCAACTAGCTCATTAATTGGGGGCGATGATAACTACCTAAACGTAAGTGGCTACAAGCTAGATGTAGGTAGAAATTTTAGCACTTTAGATGTGTCTTCTGGGCGCAATGTGTGCCTCATAGGTAGTAATATCGCTGCCAAATTATTTGGCGAAAGCCCACAACGTTGTGTAGATAAAATTATTCGTGTAGGTAGCTTACAGTATCGTATCATCGGCTTATTAAAACCAAAAGGTACCAGTTCTTTTTTACGACAAGATGATGTGGTATTAACCACGTATTTAAACGTAAAACGCCTATCAATTGCCTCTTCCACATTTAGTATTGGTGTGATGGTAGATAATATTGCTGATATGGATATTGCTATTGGCGAAACCACATCACTGTTTCGTTCCATCCGCCGATTAGAACCTATAGAGCAAGATAATTTTGTGATAGAGAAAAGTGACAAGTTTGCTGAGATATTTATTGGTTTATTAGGTGGTATTACTGGCAGTGCCGGGGTAATTGGCTTAATCACTTTAATTGGCGCAGCTATTGGTTTAATGAATATTATGTTGGT
>JAYWCY010000228.1:0-6471 GCA_043780175.1 Chitinophagales bacterium | reverse complement strand
CAAATGGTAATTTATTTGAAGGGTTGATGGAAACGGTAAAGTATTGTAGTCTAGGGCAAATTACCAATGCCTTATATGAAGTTGGTGGTCAATATAGACGAAATATGTAAAACATGAGGGCCAATATATACTATTGGCTCTCGTATTTTATTCTCCTTCTTTGCTAACTAACCCACCAACTAATGCGACAATGGCGCCTGCAATTGCAGTAATAACTGTGCTAATAGCAATGTCATAAATAATATTATTAATACTTGTTAAAAATGTTTTTGCATACATTATAAAATCGAAGGAAGCACTCACTAATAAGCCTAAAAGTGAACCAATTGCAATACCAGTAGACGCTTTAACAGTTTTGGCAAGGCCAATAGCAAAAGCCACTAACATACCATATAATAAACTGCCTAGTATCATTGACCACCATACCATTTGATCCATATGACGGTTTACACCAGCAACAGGGCTTTCCATAGCGCTAGCAAATAGAACGCCATAGAATAAATAGCCAAGAAAGAAGTAAACTATACCGCCAGCAATACCAGAGACTAGAATTTTTTTTAAATTCATAAAGTAAGTTTTGGAGTAAAAAAAATCATATTGGCAACAAGTTACAAATCTGTAAGACAACTTGCTTGTTTGCGAATAATATTTTTTTATCGACTTATCCGTAAAGCAGTTACAAACAACAAAAAAGCCCAAAACATAAACGTCTTGGGCTCTTTTATAAATAATAGATGTTTGCTATCTACAAATCGTATTTATAAAAAGGATCTATTTCCGCATTTGCTTCAAGTTCAAATACAGGATTAATAATGCCGTCTTTTAAACCATATACCCAGCCATGTAAATGTGGCCTATTGTCGTTTTTCCAAGCCTTCTGTACAATAGAAGTTTTGGCCAAATGCATGACTTGTTCAATAACATTTAATTCAACTAATCTGTCAAAACGTTTTTCTTCAGTATCAATAGCATTTAACTCCTTTTTGTGCAAATGATATACATCTTTAATATTACGTAACCACATGTTCAGCACATAGTTAAAGTCTTGGTTTGTCATAGCAGCTTTTACACCACCACAACCATAATGACCACATACAATAATGTGCTTTACTTTTAGGTGGTTAACGGCGTAATCTACTACGCTTAATAGGTTTACATCGGTATTAATTACTAGATTAGCAATGTTGCGATGCACGAATATTTCTCCCGGTTGTGTGCCAGTAATTTTATCGGCAGGTACACGGCTATCGCTGCAACCAATCCATAAAAATTCTGGCGTTTGTATGTGTTCTAAACGTGAGAAAAACGCAGGGTCTTCTTCTATTTGTTCGTGAGCCCAAGCTTTATTTTCTAATAATAATTTCTCGTAAATAGTCATTGTAAGTTCTTTTAAATGTTATAAAATTAATACAATTATTAATAATGGTTTGCCTTTGCTATGTAACTGTTTGGGTCATTTGCATTATTAAACAATAAATGCATGTGTTTAAAGTTGCTTTTTTTTATTTCAACTTTTATATTTTTTAAATGCGCATGACAAAGAAAGTTATTTACTTCCTCAATAATGTCTTTATCTATAAAATCAGCTCTTGTAGCATCAATAATTACAAAAGAATTAGCCGGCACTTCTTCTAATTTCTTTTTGATAATTGGCTTATTTAAAAATGAGACATCTTTACGTAAGCGAATTAAATATCTATTATTATCGTTTACTACCATAACTGCCGACCTAAAATTACTTCTTACCAAGTAAAAAAGACCCACCAAAAGCCCTACAGTAATACCTTTTAATAAATCGGTAACAATGATAGCGATAATAGTAACTACAAAAGGTACAAATTGGTCCCAACCTTTGCTGTAAAACTCTTTAAATAATGATACTTTAGCTAATTTATAACCAGTATACATAAGTATTGCGGCCAAGGCACTCAATGGTATTTTGTTTAACAAAAAAGGAATACAAAGTACACTTAAAAAAAGTAAAATACCATGTAATATGGTACTTATTTTAGTTTGCCCTCCAGCATTTACATTAGCAGAACTACGCACAATTACAGACGTAACTGGCAAGCCACCCAATAAGCCAGAAATAATATTACCTATACCCTGTGCTTTTAACTCTTTATTGGTAGGTGTGGCTCTTTTAAGCGGGTCTAATTTATCTACCGCTTCAATGCTTAATAGTGTTTCCAAGCTTGCTACTACAGCAATAGTAAATGCAACTATCCACACATGATAATTACCCACACTTGTAAAATCTGGAAATTTAAATGAAGCAAATAATTCGGCTTGGGTAGAAGGTAGAGTTACCATATGCTTTGGTTCTAAAACGCTTGTAGGGCTATAAATTTTATAAAGTTCACTTATTGCTGTACCTACAATTACTACTATTAATGCACCAGGCACTAGTTGCAATGCCTTTATTTTTTTAAAAGTTCTCGTTTCCCAAAGCATCATTATACCAATACCAACTAAACCAATAATAGTGGCAGATGGTGTTAAATATTTTAATGCATAGTACAACGCTGTAAATGTATTTTTCTTATTAGGCTGTGTAAAAGCTTCATCACCTTCTGGGTCTAAATCTTCACCTACTAAGTGCGGAAATTGTTTTAATATTAAGATGATACCAATTGCTGCTAGCATACCCTTAATTACACTATTTGGAATATAATCACCAATGATACCGGCCTTTGCAAAGCCCATTATTAATTGTATAACGCCTGCAAGTACAACTGCTAATATAAATACTTGGTAAGGATTGGCCGTGCCATTTAAAGTAACCAAAGCCGCACCAACCACACCTGTAAGGCCTGCTGCGGGACCACTAACGCTTAATTGAGAACCACTAAAAATGCCAACAACCGCACCGCCAATGCAGCCTGCTATTATACCACCGAGCATAGGTATAATACTTTGCCCTGCAGGATTACTAGCCTGTGCAACACCCAAGCAAAGTGGTAATGCTACCAAAAACACAACTATAGAGGCAGGAAAATCTGCTCCAATGGACTGGAAATATTTTTTCATTAATAAGAATTAAAAAAGGAAACATAATTACCCAGTAGCCACTATAAAGTAGCCAACAGATAGTATTACAAATAATTTAAAAAGATATAAATAAAGCAATTAACAGTTTGGAGGCGGGCTGTATATATCTGTAGAGTGATTGTGTGGGATAGTAATAAAAAACGCTTTATCTACAATTAAAACTAACGTAAAATGGGGTTCAATGCTGGGTATTGATGGCTCTAAAAACTCTTTTTTACAGTCAGATTTAGAAAAGCTTTCAAGTGTATGTGGCACTTCTTCCGTTAGCTGATTGCCAAATAGCATGCTACCTACTTGTTGCACAGGCAGCATTAACTGGGCAAATGTTAGCAATAGAAAAATATTGATGAGTTTTTTTGCCATACGTGGTTATAAGCAAAAATAGGGGCTAACCTTATTTATAAAAACGATTTTTATAACCATAACAAAAATTAAACCTTCACATAAATTTTCTTTTTGTCAAGTATGTACCCGATACTCCAATAAAAAACAATCATAATCATGGCATATAATAACGATCCATAACGTAAATCGGTCGAAATGATATTTTTGCAAATATGATTATATAACCAAGGAAAAGGTGTGGTGTAAACCTTTGTACCATCTAGACTTATATAATCTACCCAGCGAATTAATCCTAAAACCCTAGGTAAAAAACCACTTAGTACAAATATAAATAATGGATTTTTGCCAAATACATCAAAAAATTTGCTCCAAGCGCCTTTGGCATCTTTAAATTCGATACAAAAAACGAATATTGAAAGGGTACTAATCGCTAAACCTGAAGTATAAAGCGTGTAACTACTTGTCCATATTTTTTTGTTAATCGGAAACACCATATCCCACCAAAAAGCTACTAAAATAAGTGAGCAGCCAGCGATAAATAGGTTGGTAAGCATCTCGTAAGACTTACCTTTTTTCTGTATATAGGTGCCTACAAAATAACCAATAATAACTTCAACTATTGCCGCCCATGTACTCGCTAAACCTTCAGGATCAAATGGCACTCCCTCGCCTTTATACACGTGTGGTGTGCCAAATAAACTAATATCCATTGCAGTACCAAAATAACCCGAGAGACTAAAAGGATCTGCTTTAGCACCTAAAACAACACACAAAATCCAATAACCTGCTAGTATAAGTACAGCTACAAATTTTGACCATTTTGCCTTGCAGAAATAAACGATAAATGCAGCAAAACAATAGCAAAGTGCAATACGCTGCAAAACACCCATAATTCTTATACCAGAATTGCTATTATCGTTATTGATCCAAGTCCAAGTTTTGGCCACCAAATGGCCGCTTTTATACATCACAAAAGGGCTCCAATTCAAAAACAAACCAATTAAAAATATGAATAGGGTTCGTTTTGTAACCTTTTTTAAAAAATAAGTAGTGCCTGCTTTTTCAAATTTTGGCATTACAAAAGCCATTGCATTGCCCACCGCAAATAAAAAAAAAGGAAATACTAAATCTGTAGGGGTACAGCCATGCCATTCGGCATGATCTAGTGGTGCAAAAATATGTTCCCAGCTACCTGGGTTATTAACTAGAATCATTAAGGCAACTGTGGCGCCCCTAAATACGTCTAATGAATAGTAGCGTTGGTTCATAGCAAATGCGTTTTGATTGTTAAATATAGCGGTTGTGGTTTTAAAAAAAATTTACGCATCAATTTTTCTAAACCGCAACATTATTTCTGAGTTAAAAGTGTAGAGTTGTACAATAATATTTGTAGTAGTTAAATATCATGAAGTTATATATTTGTAACCACTAATTCTGAAATAATCCACTATTGCTTAATTCAAATACATGTAATTAAGAAGGCGAAGCTGTGCACACTAATATTATTTTTTAAATGAATTATGAAATAAAATCTATTAAATTTAGTATGAAAAATTTTAATATAAATAGATTGGCTTATTGTAGGTGTTTGTTATTAACTTTTGTTTTTATTTGTCTTCAAACAAACATTAAAGCTCAGGACATATTAAAGGGGAAGGATTTAACAACCCTAAAAGTAGATGCCTTGAGTGAAGACGAGATATCTAAAATAAAACAGCAAATACAGCAAAGTGGCTTAACAAACACACAGGTAGAAGACCTAGCTATACAAAAGGGTTTGCCCGCAACAGAAGTAACTAAATTGCGCGCAAGATTAGCTGCAAATGCTACTACAATCGTAACAGGTTCAAATGGTAGTAGTTCTTTTAAACCAGTTAACAGAACGATTGATACATCTTCTGCAAAACATAATTCAAATACACCTATTAAAATAACCAGCAATACTATTTTTGGTAGCGAGTTATTTACAAATACCAATTTAATTTTTGAGCCAGACTTACGCATTGCAACTCCTAAAAACTATGTGATTGGCCCAGATGACGAACTAGTAATTGATGTATTTGGTTATCAAGAGGCGAATTACAGGTTACAGGTTTCTCCCGAAGGCGTCATTAATATACCATTAATTGGTGTGGTTTATGTAAATGGATTAACGGTAGATCAAGCGTCAAAACGTATTAAAGATAAAATGCAGCGCAATGGCTATGCAAATATTGCTACCGGTAAAACGCAAGTACAAATAAGCATTGGCAAAATACGTACCATTAATATTACTGTCATTGGCGAAGCAAAAAAGCCTGGAACATATAGCATTTCATCTTTATCCACACTGTTTAACGCATTGTATTTAGCAGGTGGTCCTACAGATAAAGGGTCGTTTAGGCAGATAGAAGTTGTTAGAAATAATAAAGTATTTGTAACGCTAGATGCATATGATTTTTTATTAAAAGGCGATCAAACAAATAATGTGCGCTTGCTAGACCAAGATGTGGTGCGTATTCCTGTTGCAAAAATTCTAGTAAGTCTTACGGGAGAAGTTAAACGTGAAGGTATTTTTGAAATATTGCGTAATAATAGTTTACAACAATTAATAGATTTTTCTGGCGGATTTGGTAGCGAGGCTTACACGGCATCCATTCAAATAAAGCAGGTTACAGATAAAGAACGCCGTGTAAAAGATTTGCCAAAGGCAGAATTTGCAAGCTATACACCAAATATAGGAGACTCGATATTTGTAGGTAAAATTTTAAACAGATATAGTAATAGCGTTAATATTATTGGTGCTGTGTACAGGGCGGGCACTTATGAATTAAGTACGGGTTTAACAGTATCTCAATTAATAGCAAAATCGGATGGTTTAAAAGATGAGGCTTTTAAAGAAAGAGGTTTAATTGTACGTACCAATGAATTAGACCTCACAAAAAAGATTATTCCGTTCAGTGTACAAGACGTTATATCTAATACAAGTGCCGATATTTTATTACAAAAAAATGATGAAGTTATTATTGGTGCAGCAGATGCATATAAACAAAACTATAGTTTAACGCTGCAAGGCGAGGTAAAAAAGCCTGGTAC
>JAYWCY010000227.1:0-4012 GCA_043780175.1 Chitinophagales bacterium | reverse complement strand
AGAACTTTCTAACCTTAGGAACTTCGGACTTCCTCACTTACAACAACCTTATTTAATTAAAAATATGCAATTTACTGCCGCACAAATAGCCATGATGATTAATGGCAAATTAGAAGGTGATGCCAGCGTTTCAGTTGGCTCTTTTGGTAAAATTGAAGAAGCAACAACAGCTGATATTGCATTTTTAGCCAATCCTAAATATGAAGATTATTTATATATAACAAATGCCGCTATCGTTATCGTAAATGATACTTTAGAGTTAAAACAGGCAGTTAGTATTACACTAATACGTGTACCTGATGCTTATGCGGCTTTTGCAGCATTACTATCTAAGTATCAAGAAATTGTTTCTCAACAATTAAGCGGTATTCAAACCCCATCTTATATAGCTAAAACAGCTAAACTTGGCGACTATGTATATGTTGGTGCATTTGCCTTTATAGGCGATAATGTAACTATTGGCAACAATGTAAAAATATATCCAGGTGCATTTATTGGTAACAATGCAACCATTGGCGACAATAGCATTATTTATCCAGGAGTAAAAATCTATCACGATTGTATCATTGGTAAATATGTTAATATTCATGCAGGTAGCGTAATTGGTGGTGATGGTTTTGGTTTTGCACCAATGCCAGATGGTACGTTTAAAAAGATACCACAAATAGGCAATGTGATTTTAGAAGATTATGTTGAAGTTGGTGCCAATGCAACCATTGACCGTGCCACCATGGGTTCTACAGTTATAAAAAGTGGTGCCAAGCTGGATAACCTAATACAGGTAGGGCATAATGCTGAAATAGGTAGTAATACCGTGGTGGCTGCACAAGCTGGTGTAAGCGGCAGTACCAAAATAGGCAACAACGTCATGATTGGTGGGCAAGCAGGTATAGTAGGCCATATTACTATTGCAGATGGTAGTAAAATTAACGCACAAAGTGGTGTAAGTAAATCTATAAAAGCCCCTAATACCACTGTTACGGGTAGCCCTGCCTACGACTTTACAGCTACCTTACGTAGCCAGGCACTGAGTCGCAACCTACCAAGTTTTGAAAAACGCATTGTAGAACTAGAGAAACTGGTACAACAATTATTAGCAGAAAGAGTAGAAGGATAAGTAGGGCAGATTTATTTAATTAAACACTGATGTAAAAGTGTTAGATGATTGCTTGTTGGTTTTTCGAAATTCCTATTTAATTTCATTTATGCCAGAATCACCCGTCGCACTTTCTCGCACATAAAACTATTATAAAATAATAGTATATATATAAAACTTTTCTACACACTTTTGGCGTATCGCTTATTTTTGCGACATTACGTTAAGTGCTGGTGGTTGTCTTATAACCAAACACGCTTAAAAAACAACAATATAGAATGGATATAAATTTTAACCCCGATAAACAACATACACTAAACAATCTTATTAGTATTAGTGGTACTGGCTTACACACTGGCATTTTGGTTGATATGACGTTAAAGCCCGCTAATCCTGGTTTTGGCATTCAGTTTCAACGTATCGATTTGCCAATGCAACCGATTATAAAGGCAGATTGCGATTTGGTTACCGATACTAGCCGTGGTACTACGTTGCAAGTTGGTGAAGCCAAAGTAAGTACTGTAGAACACGTGTTGGCAGCACTTGTAGGTATGGGTGTAGATAATGTATTGATAGAATTAAATGGTCCAGAAATACCAATTATGGATGGTAGTTCTCAGCCATTTATAGAACTAATCGAAAAAGCTGGCGTTTTAGAGCAAGAAGCTGCAAAAGCTTGGTATAGTTTAGATGAAAATATTTACCATTATGACGAAGGTAAACGCGTAGAGATGGTAGCATTACCGTCGGTTGATTATCAAATTACTACTTTAATAGATTTTAACAGCCCCGTGCTTGGTACACAACATGCCGGCTTAAAAACTATGAAAGATTTTACTACAGAGATAGCACCTTGTCGTACCTTCTGTTTTTTACACGAGCTAGAAGCCTTACTAGATAACGACTTAATTAAAGGTGGCGATATTAACAATGCAATTGTGGTGGTTGACAAGCAAATTTCTGACGAAGAAATGAGCCGCCTAGCTAAAGTATTTAAGAGAGATAAAATTGAAGTTAAAACCGAGGGTTACTTAAACAACCTGGAGCTTCGCTTTCCTAACGAACCTGCAAGACATAAGTTACTTGATGTTATTGGCGATTTAGCGCTAATTGGCTATCCCATTAAGGCAAGAATTATTGCCAACCGACCTGGTCACAGTACCAATGTAGAATTTGCAAAAAAAATTAAACAATATATTCGTAAAAATAAGCAATTGAAAGATGTACCAGTGTATGATCCTACATTGCCACCGGTATTTAATTTAGAAAAAATAGAAAAAACCTTACCACATAGATATCCATTTTTATTAGTAGATAAAATAACGGAACTTACGGATAAACACATTATTGGCATTAAGAATGTGACGTTCAATGAGTGGTTTTTTCAAGGGCATTTTCCAAACAATCCTGTAATGCCAGGTGTATTGCAAATAGAAGCTTTGGCACAAACAGGTGGCATTCTATGTATTAACTCTATGCCTGAAGGTACTTACGATACTTATTTTTTAAAAATAGATAATTGTAAGTTTAAGCAAAAAGTAATTCCTGGCGATACGATGATATTAAAAATGGAATTGGTAGCGCCAATACGCAGGGGCATTTGCGAAATGCATGGTACAGTATACGTAAATGGCAAAGTAGCTACCGAGGCATTATTAGTAGCGCAGGTAGTTAAAAGAAATTAATTAATAATATTTGTAAAAAGTTAAGATTTACCTAAAACCATTGCTTTGCTGTGCCCATTTTCTATTGAAAATGTTACAAATACCGCATTTAGTTTTTAATGGTCTTAATTTGATGCAGCTAAAAAACTAATTTTGGCATCTTTTTACTACTAACCCACCCATCATGGAAATAGTAGTAGATAGACCAAAACTTAAACAAAAGCGGATGACACATCCCTACACATATATAGACCCTAACGCTAGAGTAGCATCTAACGTAAAAATAGATCCATTTACAGTAATACATGGCGACGTGGTTATTGGCGAAGGCACCTGGATTGGTAGTAATGTTACGATCATGGAAGGCACTCGTATTGGTAAAAACTGCCGTATATTCCCCGGTGCAGTAATTGGCGCTATACCACAAGATTTAAAGTTCAGTGGCGAAAAAACCACTGTTGAAATTGGTGATAATACTACTATCCGTGAGTGTGTTACCATAAACCGCGGCACAGAAGACAGAGGTAAAACTAAAGTAGGCAGCAATTGCTTAATTATGGCCTATTGTCATATAGCACACGATTGTATTATTGGCGACAATTGTATATTGAGCAACAGCGTACAGTGTGCTGGTCACGTTGTGGTTGGCGATTGGACGATTATTGGTGGTGTAAGTGCTGTACACCAATTTGTACATATTGGTCAGCATGTATTTGTTGCTGGTGGTAGCTTGGTCAGTAAAGATGTGCCCCCATACATTAAAGCAGTACGCAATCCACTAAGCTATGGTGGCGTAAATAGTGTAGGTCTTAAACGTAGAGGTTTTGAGTTATCTCAAATCAATCATATATTAGATATTTATCGCATTATTTATAATAAAGGACTTAACACTTCTCAAGCAATTGACTTTATAGAAGAAGAGTTAACTGCTAGCGACGAACGCGATGAAATTGTAACCTTTATTCGCGAAAGTGGCAGAGGTATTATCCGCCGCTTTGGTAAAACAGGTAGCGAAGAAGAATGAGATACTATTTAATAAAATATAGAAAATACATACAAACGTTAGAAATTTACACAATTTCTAACGTTTGTGTTTAAAAAACTGCCGTTACAAGTTATAAAAACTGATTAGTTTTACAGCATGTCTATTCAGGTAACCAATCTTACTAAAATATACGGTACACAAAAAGCTGTAAATAATATTTCTTTCTCAATAAATAAAGGCGAAATAGTTGGTTTTTTGGGCCCAAAT
>JAYWCY010000226.1:0-4533 GCA_043780175.1 Chitinophagales bacterium | reverse complement strand
TAATGATGTTGCAACTATTATCAAGCATGTTGTACACTTTTTTAAAGTCTTCCATGCCACCATACCATGGGTCGGGCACTTCACGGTTTTCGTGTGGATATAGCTCGTTTAGGATTAAATCAATTTTATTGGCATTAAAATAATTACCCGCCATACTTTTTATATCATCATAATTACTACTATCCATCACGTAAATTTTATCAAAGATTTCAAAGTCAGTTTTCTTAAACTGTCTGCATTGTTGCTTGCTGATATCTACACCATTTTGCTGGGCTACTAATTGCGATAAACGATGTGGTGCTTCACCTAAATTATAATTGGCTGTACCAGCACTATCTACCTGTATTGGAAAGCCATATTTATTTGCTTTTGCCTGTAAAATGCC
This sequence comes from Chitinophagales bacterium, assembly GCA_043780175.1. Taxonomy (GTDB): domain Bacteria; phylum Bacteroidota; class Bacteroidia; order Chitinophagales; family Chitinophagaceae; genus Parasediminibacterium. Next base: position 4,148 of record JAYWCY010000226.1, on the reverse strand, counting down.
TTCTGCCAGGGGGCTGCGACAAATATTGCCCAAACACACCATTAAAATTTTCATTTTGCAAATATAAACTGTGTTGACGTTTGTTATTTTTTGCTATAACACAGTTTTTAATAGTCAGTAATTTCTGCCAATTATGGAAATTTCAAGCCCTTGCATCTTTAATAAAAATTATTTTATGAATAATCTTTTATCAAATAATGCGTCTCAATCGTCTGTCGAAATCAAAAATCATTATATTGCCACCTCAGTTTCTGAGAAGAGTATTATGGAGAATGATTTTAGAAATAATTCGGCAGGTAAAGCGGCAAAAAAAGCATTTGATATTACACGTGCTTTATTGATACTTGGTATTGGGGTATTAGTACTTTTTGGCGAAAAATTTCATGTAGGCGTAATTGTTGATTTAGACCCTATTTTAAAATATGGCTTTGGTAGTATTTGTTTATTGTATGGCGGTTTTAGATTATATCGTGGTGTAAAGGGGGAGGATTATTAATATGAAACATTTGTTTATAATTATTATCAGTGGATCTTTATTATTGTCATTAGCTTGTAACGATACCACCAAAGACAATAAAATAGAAATAGATTCGCCGCAAAAAGGTCATATTAATATCAGTGTAGATGAAAGCTTTAAACCTGTAATAGAACAGCAAATTAAAGTGTACGAATCTACTTTTCCCGATGCAAAAATTACAGCATCTTACAAGCCAGAAGTAGAGTGCTTTAAAGATTTGCAAAGCGATAGTACTAGAATGATTATTGTAGCAAGAGGGTTAAATAAAAATGAACGTAAATATTACGAAAGTTCTTTAAAATTTATGCCCTACTATACAGATGTTGCATACGATGCGATAGCGGTAATCGTTAATCAAAAAGGGAAAGACAGTGTATTTACAATGGCTCGCTTGCGTAACATACTAAGCGGTAAAGAAAATACTATTGCGGTAATGGATGGTAAAAGTGCTACCAGTACGGTAAGGTATTTGCAAGATAGCCTCTTAAAAGGTGGACAATTTGGCGCAAATGTAGTAGCAGCAAAGAATAGCGAGGATGTAGTACATATTGTAGCAACCACCGAAAATGCTATTGGATTTGTAGGATTAAGTTGGGTAGGTGATAGTTACGATGCGCAGCAGCGGGAGCAATTAAAAACGATAAAATTAGCTTTGGTAGAATGTACAATTTGTAAAGATGGCGAGTTCGCAAAACCATCTCAAGCAACTATAACATATTTGCAATACCCATTGGCACGACCCTTGTATTACATTGTAAAAGAAAATGCAACAGGCTTGGGTACAGGATTTGGAAATTTTATGGGTTTAGAACGTGGGCAACTTATATTCAAAAGAGCCTTTTTAGCCCCAGCAAAAATTAGTTTTAAAAAACGATCAAGCAACATAAAATAAGATGATTAACAATTCTAATTCTAAAACAAGACACATGAAGAAGGTAATTGCTTTACTGTTTGCAGCTATTGTTACTGTAAGCGGTCTTACTGCTCAGAACATAGCTGAGGGTATTAAGTTCTTAAACTATAAGAAAAACAAGAGTGCGAATGATGTGTTTAAAAAGTTGTATGATGCCAACTCAAAAGATCCGCAAAATATCTATTGGCATGGGCAGGCTTTATTAGCCAATGATGATGTTAAAGGTGCAAAAGCCTTATATCAAAAAGCCTTGCAAGAGGGCGTTAATGATCCTTGGATTTTAGTGGGTATGGGGCATGTAGAAATTGTGGAAGGTGGTAATATGAACTCCGTGAAACAAAAATTTGAGCAAGCCATTACACAATCAACCGAAACAAAAGGCAAAAACAAAAATAAACCCAATGCGGCTATTTTAAATGCGATTGGCCGTGCAAATGCCGATGGTGGTAGTAAACAAGGTGATGCTGCATATGCCATAGATAAATTAAAACAAGCTGCAGCAATTGATGTTACCAACCCTGATATTATGATTAATATGGGTGTTAATTACCTTAAGCTTGGTGGTGATCAAGGTGGGGAAGCGGTGAAAGCCTATCAAGAAGCCATTGCACGTGATCCAAAAAATGCTTTAGCGATGTATAAGATTGGTTTAATTTATAAAAGCCAAGATAATAAACAGTTGTTTGAGCAGTTTTTTTCAGATGCCAATGTAGCTGACCCAGCGTTTCCATTGGGTTACAATGCATTGTATGACTATTATGCTAATAAAGATGTAAATAAAGCCAAAGAAAATATTGAGAAATATATTCAGTATGCTGATAAAGATTGCAATACAGATTTTTTATATGCGGATTATCTGTTTAGAGCTGGTAAAAACCAAGAAAGTTTAGATAAAGCAAAATCAATGGAAACTGGTGAGTGTAAATCATTTTACCAATTACCACTATTGTATGCTTATAACTACGATCGATTGGGTGATAGCGTAAAAGCAAAAACTTATATTGAGCAATATTTTGCTACAACACCGCAAGATAAAATCACACCAGCTAATTATGATATTGCAGTGAAGATTTTTTCTAAATTCCCTGGTAGTGAGGCATTAGCTGTTAGCTATTTGCAAAAAGCAATTGATTCTGACACTTCAATACCTAATAAAATTTCTTTTGCCAATCAAGCTGCCTCTATCATGGGTAAAGCTAAAATGTATGGCGAACAAATTAAATGGTTACAAACTGCCATTAAGTTAAAAGGTGGTACAATGACTGAAGCCGATTTTTATCAAATGGCAAATACAGCGCTAAATGGTAAAGACTATGTTGCCACAATGGAAGTAGCTAAAAAATATATAGAAGCTTTTCCTGCAAAACCACAACCCTATTACTTTAATGTTCGTGCTGCAAAAGCAATAGATACCAGTGCTACTTTAGGCACAGCTATAGAACCTATTTTGCAACAAAATGAATTTTTGTTAAAAGATAGCGCTGCGGCTAATGTAGAGAAAAACAAAAAGGCGGTTTTTAATAATTATTATTATTTATTGAAATATTATAATGATGTGCAAAAAGAAACACAAAAAGCTATTGATATAACAGATAAAATGTTGCTGTTGTATCCAAATGTTGGTGGTGAAGAAAATACTTTTGCTACACAAACCAAAGATGCATTGACAAAATCTTTAAATAATAAATCAGGAACTAAAAACCCACCCGCAAAAACTAGCGGTAAATAAAAATAATTACGAAATAAACTCCTCTACACAGAGGAGTTTTTCTTTTGTATCTCTCACTACCTTATTTTTGCGCCTTACAAAAACAACTCTATGAATTGGCTTCCTATTTTGTTAGATGTGGTAGATTCTTCAGCAGCCAGTTATTTTCCTATAGGTCTACAATTATTATTTGCAGCGGGTTTTGTTGCAACCATGATTGGTATGTCTGCCTTGGTTGGCCCCAAACGTAAAACCAGCGACAAATTAGAAACATTTGCCAGCGGTATTGAAACACATGGCGACGCACGTCAGCCAATGGCGATAAAGTATTTCTTGGTAGCCATTTTGTTTGTGTTGTTTGATGTAGAAGTGATTTTCTTTTACCCTTATGCTGTAAATTTTAGAGCATTAGGATGGAACGGATTTTTATCAGTGTTAATGTTTGTAGGTTTTTTCTTAGTTGGGTTTATATATATTATCAAGAAAGGTGCTTTGGACTGGGAAGACTAAAAAATAAAATGCTGATATACTAATTTAGAAAATATGCTAATAAAACATTTCTAAAGTTCAAGCGTTAAATTAATCGGCAGATTATCAAATTATTGAATTATCAAATTAAATACTATGCGTCCGGTACGTTTTAATATTTTTGCTAAAGAAGCCAATATTGCAGATGCGGTGGCAACTGTTGAAGCCCCTCCGGGTTTTGGTGGCGAAGGTTTTTTTACAACTAAAATCAGTGATGTTGTTGGCTTGGCTCGTAAAAATTCGTTATGGCCATTACCATTTGCAACTTCTTGCTGTGGTATTGAGTTTATGGCTACAATGGCATCTCATTACGATTTATCAAGATTTGGTAGTGAGCGTGTAGGCTTCTCGCCACGTCAATGCGACTTATTGATGGTGATGGGTACAATTTCTAAAAAAATGGGTCCTGTTTTACGTCAAGTATACTTACAAATGGCTGAACCGCGCTGGGTGATGGCCGTAGGCGCTTGTGCAAGTAGTGG
>JAYWCY010000225.1:0-3009 GCA_043780175.1 Chitinophagales bacterium | reverse complement strand
CCTAAAGGGCAACCGCTATGGCAGAAAGGTACACCACAGTTCATACAACGGGCAGATTGATGCCCTAATTCTTCCTTTGAATATGGCTGTACAAATTCGTTATAGTCTTTTCTGCGCTCTTCAACTGAACGCTTAGATGGTAAGGTTCTAGTGAACTCTAAAAATCCGGTTGGTTTACCCATTGTAGTAACATTTATGTTTCTCACGAAGCGACAAAGAATACAACGACCGCAAAGGTTGCTAATATTTGATGTAGTTCGAGTTTAATGTGTTTATCAATCTATTTAAGAAACGTATTAGAACTGTACATAATTAAACTTAGTGTACTTTGCCTTCCTCGTTTCTTTGCGTGACATCTTCTTTGCTTTTGCTTTGTAATACTTTTTTGTAATCTTTTGGAAACACTTTTACAAAGTTTTTCAATTGATTATCAAAGTCGTTTAATACAAATTTTGCAACGGTACTGCCTGTATAGTCAAAATGTTTGCTGATAAAGTCTTTTAATTCGGCTGCATCTTCTGCTGAAACTACAGGATCTAAATCAATCATTTCCATATTACAGTTACCTGCAAATGTGCCTTTAACATCGTACACATATGCGATACCACCACTCATACCTGCGGCAAAGTTTCTACCTGTATCGCCTAATATGATAACGCGCCCACCTGTCATGTATTCGCAACCATGGTCACCCACACCTTCAACTACCACACGGCCACCAGAGTTACGCACAGCAAAACGCTCACCAGCTTTACCTCTAATATATACATCACCATCAGTAGCACCATACATCGCTACATTGCCTATTATAATATTGTCTTCTGGTATAAATGTTGCCTTTTTAGAAGGATATACAATCAATTTAGCACCGCTTAAACCTTTACCAAAATAGTCGTTGGCATCGCCTTCCAATTCAAGTGTAACACCTTTGGTATTAAATGCACCAAAGCTTTGACCCGCAGTACCAGTAAATTTAAAGTGTATTGTATCAGGCGCTAAACCCAATGAACGGTAGCGTTTTGTAATTTCATTTGATAAAATAGTACCAACTGTTCTATCGGTATTTTTGATAGCAAATGCACCTGTTACTTTATCTTGATTTTCAAGCGCAGCTTTAGCAGCTTCTAATAATTTCCAATCTAACACATCGCTTAAACCATGATCTTGCTCTTCTGTATTGTACAAACCAACAAATTCATTAGCTGGTTCTTTGTATAGAATAGGCGATAAGTCAAGGTTCTTATATTTCCAATGGGTGATATTATCTTTTTGTTGTAAATGCTCTACCTGACCAACCATTTCGTTTACAGTTTTAAAGCCAAGATCTGCCATAATTTCTCGCAATTCTTCTACCATAAATTTAAAGAAGTTGATAACATGGTCTGGATCACCTTTAAAACGTTTACGCAATTCTGGGTCTTGTGTAGCAACACCTACTGGGCAAGTGTTTAAATGGCATTTACGCATCATAATACAGCCTTCAACAACTAATGCAGCAGTTGCAACGCCCCATTCTTCTGCACCTAATAAAGCAGCAATCGCAATATCTCTACCAGTTTTCATTTGGCCATCGGCTTGTAATACCACACGGCTGCGCAGTTTATTTTTCACCAATGTTTGATGACTTTCTGCCAAACCTAATTCCCATGGTAAGCCAGCATGTTTAATAGAACTTACTGGGCTTGCACCTGTACCACCATCATTACCTGCAATTAATACCACATCAGCCTTAGCCTTTGCAACACCAGCAGCAATGGTACCAACACCAGCTTTAGATACTAGCTTAACGCTAATTCTAGCTTTACGATTAGCATTTTTAAGATCAGATATTAATTGTGCTAAATCTTCAATAGAATAAATATCGTGATGTGGTGGTGGCGAAATTAAACCAACACCTGGTGTTGAGTGACGCACACGACCAATCCAATCATCTACTTTATGACCAGGTAATTGACCACCTTCACCCGGTTTAGCACCTTGCGCCATTTTAATTTGTAGCTCGTCTGCCTCAGTAAGATATAAGCTGGTTACACCAAATCTTGCACTTGCTACTTGTTTAATAGCACTACGCATACTATCGCCATTTGGCATACGTGTGAAACGCATTTCATCTTCACCACCTTCACCAGTATTGCTCTTACCACCTAAGCGGTTCATAGCAATAGCCAATGTGCTGTGTGCTTCATGAGAAATAGAGCCAAAACTCATAGCACCTGTCGCAAAGCGTCTATATATATTTTCAGCAGGCTCTACTTCACTAATATCAATTGAAGAACGTAAATGTTTAAAGTCTAATAAACTTCTTAGCGTACAAGCTTTTAACTCTTGGTCGTTTACAGATTTTGAATATTTCTTGAACGTTGCATAATCGTTGGTACTTGTTGCATGTTGCAATAAGTGAATAGTAGTTGGATTAAATAAATGAAACTCACCTTTACGTTTCCATTGATATAAACCACCAACAGGTAATCTTTCTACGGGAATATCTTTTTTACTAAATGCAAAATGATGTTTTGCTAAAGCTTCTTTTGCAATTTCATCTAAGCCCATACCTTCAATACGAGAGGTTGCACCAGTAAAATATCTATCAACTACTTGTCTGTTTAAACCTACAATCTCAAATATTTGAGCACCTTGGTAAGATTGCAAAGTAGAGATGCCCATTTTAGAGAATACTTTCAACAAGCCATCACATACAGCTTTAATATAATTTTTCTTTAAATATTCAGGTTCTAAAGTAGTGTCTAACTTATCAGTCAACTTCATATCTCTAATGGTAGATAATGCTAAGTATGGATTGATAGCAGTAGCACCAAATGCCAATAAACAAGCAAAATGATGCACTTCCCAAACGTCACCAGCTTCTACAATTAAACCAACTTGACCTCTATAACCTTTACGAATTAAGTGGTGGTGAACAGCAGCTGTAGCCAATAAAGATGGTATAGGTGCGTGTTTACTATCTATTGCTCTATCTGTTAATACAATTACATCAAAACCATCTTCAAC
>JAYWCY010000224.1:0-3277 GCA_043780175.1 Chitinophagales bacterium | reverse complement strand
ACCTACTATTTGTTATGCTATTTATGCATATAGCACCACGGTAACTCTGGCCGATAATGTCAATGGATATCTTATTGCAGCATCTGATGCAAATAGAGTAACCGGGATTGTAAATATTAATAATTCTTCTGCTACTGGCATTAGCTTTACTGCCAATATTCCAGGCACCATTAATGGTGTTGACTATCATAAAAATACCAGCCCTTATTTTGAGTTTAAAGACACAGCAGTGATTTGTTATAATGCCAATTTCACCTATCAATTTCAAGGTATTGATGCAGATAGCGATTCTTTATCTTATAGTTTTGGCAATGGGTTAGATGGCAAGCAAACACTTGTTGCACCACCTTACAATTCTATTCCATACAGCGGAGTTTATAGTGGTCGTTCGCCTCTAGGTTCTGGTGTTACTATTGACCCTGTTACAGGGCTTATTTCGGGTACCGCACCAGCAGCTACGGGTGAATACGTTATTGCTGTATATGTTTCAGAATGGCGCAATGGTGTTATGATTAATTCTACTAAAAAAGAATTACAAATTCGAGTTGCTAATTGCTCTTTATCAGCAGCAGCATTAAAGTTATCGTACATCAATTGTGATAATTTTGTATTCAACTTTCAAAACGAATCTACAGCGTCTACCGTTAACAGTTATCTATGGGACTTTGGTGTAACAACTTCTACCAAAGATACTTCTACACAAGCCACACCTACATTTATATATGCAGACACAGGTATTTATATATTAAATCTAAGCGTGGCTAATATTGCGGGTTGTAAAGATTCGGCACATTCTATCGTAAAAGTGTACCCTGGCTTTACGCCAAGTTTTACTGTGGCTGGCAGTTGCTACCAATCGCCTTTTACATTTAAAGATGCATCTTATACAAAGTATGGATTTATCAATAGTTGGTTGTGGAATTTTGGCGATCCAAATAGTACCACCGATACTTCTACCCAGCAAAATAATACCCATCAATATGCGATATCAGGCACAGTTACAGCAAGTTTATTGGTTACAAATAGCAAAGGCTGTAGCGGTATGTTTACCAAAACTGTTGTCGTAAATAATAAACCGCAAATGATACTACCATTTAAAGACACATTGATTTGTAGTATCGACAGCGTACCACTGATCGCAAAAAGCAATGGTACTTATAGTTGGACGCCCAATTACAATATTATAAACCCCAATTCGTCCAACCCAATTGTGTTTCCGAAAGATACCACTGTATACACCGTTACAGTGGCAGACCAAGGCTGTATAGATAGTGCCACCATTACGGTAAATGTGCTGAATTTTATTACTGTAAAACTAAGTGCCGATACTGGCATTTGCAGAACAGATAGTGCCATATTATCGCCAGTAAGCGATGCACTAAGTTATGTATGGACAGAAAGCGGGGGTGGCAATACATTAAGCAATTACAAAGTAAAATATCCAAGATCTTCGCCTACTACAAATGCTGTAACTTATTACGTTACAGCAAATCTGGGCTATTGCCAAGACAAGGCACAAATTACCGTACACACATCACCTTACCCAAGTGTTTTGGCAAGTACAGATACCAGTATTTGCTTTGGTAATAGCGTAAAACTTAATGGTACTATTACTGCCGATGTATTTGCATGGTCACCAACCAATACACTGTACAAAAGCAACACGTTACAGCCATTTGCTGGACCACAAAAAACAACTGCATACGTGCTATCGGTTACCGATACGGCTTATTGCCCTAAAACAGTTAGTGATACCGTGGTAATTACCGTTATTCCAAAATTTAATATTAATGCAGGCAACGATACATCGGTAGTTATTGGACAGCCAATGCAGCTTATAGCTACGGGCGATACAAGTGTATTGCAATACACTTGGCAACCTGCTACTTACTTAAATAATAATACCATTTACAATCCTATTGCTACTATTAATAGTACCCGTGCAGATATTGTAACATTTACTGTAAAAGCTAGTACAAAAGAAGGTTGTTATGCAACGGACGATATAATGGTAAAAGTGTTTAAAATAGTACCAGACATATTAGTACCTAGCGGCTTCACACCTAATAATGATGGTAAAAATGATGTACTAAAACCCATATTAATTGGTATTGCCAAGTTAGATTATTTTACTGTTTACAATCGTCTTGGGCAAATAGTTTATAGTACGTCAGACAATAATAAAGGCTGGGATGGCAATTTAAAAGGTACCGCACAAAGTAGTGGTACTTATGTATATATAACCCATGGCATAGATTACCAAGGTAATAGTATTATCAAAAAAGGAACAACGGTTTTAATAAGATAATGAGCTGGGTACTTGCCTTAAATTGATAGTACATAAAATACAAATGCTTTATGCAACTACTAACGGCGCATTATGCGAATTAATTGTGTTTATAATCGCTAAAGTATCTTGCTCACCCATTATGATTAACGATTTTTCATTGATATTCTTGCTCATATTAAAGCCACTATTATTTGACTTAGATTTAGCTTGAATCCTTAAAGTACCCGTATGTGGATAATTAAACCCTTTTATTTGCGTCCCTTCAAAACGAACAATTACTAAATCATTTCTATCAATTCTAAAATTATTTTTGTTAAGCGCAAAGATGCTTTGGTCATACAAATATTTCTTTTCAACTTGTTTTACATATTTTTCTTTTATATAAGAATAAGGGTTTTGAAAAGTACCTAACGGCGTAGGTTTATTTGGTAACTTTTGTGTAAAGGATGTATTTGTAGTTTCGATACTTAAGCTATTGTTTAACTCTAGACCTATTAAATAATTTTTTGTAATTAATACTAAGTACACACTTTTAGAAAAAAAAGCATGTTTTTCCATTGCAATAAAGTGATTATTGCTTGTGAAAGTAAATTCTTGCAGCGTCATTTTTGGGGATATTTCAGAAATATGTTGATACTTAACGACCTAAAAATAAGGAAATCATTAACAATTAACACCTTAAAATGTACTTAGAATAACATTTTAAATAGTCGACTTCAATTAATGGAAATCTACAACTACAATGCTTGTAATATGAAGTAACGCAACAAAGCCAAGTAAACGCCCGGATTAATTGTTTACTAATCAGGAGATATCTTAGCAACCATGCCATATAATTCAAGAATTTTGCTACAACCGTTGCTTGTTAGCAATTTACAAAGTCAATATTTCCTGCCAATTATCAATATATAATTGTTTAAAAAAATAAGTTTCTTCTACCTCTTTTACCTCGCCAGCTTGTAGGGTGCCCAATTCTAAATCTTCAAT
>JAYWCY010000223.1:0-12988 GCA_043780175.1 Chitinophagales bacterium | reverse complement strand
CCATTGGTGCAATTTTGTAAAAGAAAATAACCTAGAAATTGAGTTGCATGAGGTGGAAGAAGAATTGTAACAGATGATTTAAGTGATTATTATGATTTTCCATGATTAGCCATCCATGTAAAGCATTTATGTTTGTACACCAATCTAGTAACATGAAGTATTTTTTTTCTATTATATCTGTCATCGCTATCATTTCAATCATTATAATCAGCGGTTATGGCTGCGCCAATATTATACCGCCAAGTGGTGGGCCAAGAGATACTTTGCCACCAAGATTAATTAATGCGTCGCCAAGAGACTCTGCCATTAATGTACTAACAAAAAACATTACACTCAATTTTGATGAATTTGTAGATGTAAAAAGCATTCAAGAAAATTTAGTAGTATCGCCCATCCCAAAGAATTTACCCCAAATTGATTATAAATTAAGAAGCGTTACGGTTAAATTTAAAGATACGCTTGAGGCAAATACTACTTACAGCCTCAATTTTGGGGATGCAATTAAAGATGTGAATGAAGGTAATATTTTAAAGAATTTTACATATGTGTTTTCAACGGGGAAAAGCATTGCCAATGGTAGTTTTTCAGGTATTGTAATCATTGCAGAAACGGGCAAAATTGATAGCGGGTTAATAGTTGTACTACACAGAAACTTAAATGATACGGCAGTTTTTAAAGTAAAACCTCGTTATTATGCTAAACTTGATGGCAAAGGTGCTTTCAAATTTAAAAATATTGAAGCTGGCACTTATGCCGCTTTTGTATTGCCAAATAATTACTCTAAAAAGTTTGAAGATAGTACCAAGCTTTTTGCTTTTTTAAATACGCCAATTACTATAAGTGATACCACGCGAAGTACTATTTTTTACGCCTATGAAGAAAAGAAAAATAAAGAAGGTGGTATTGGTTTTGGTGGTAGATTTTCTAGTAGTGCAACTGCAAAACCAGCGGTAAAAGAAGACAAAAGATTAAGATATACCAATAGTTTTGAAGGCAATTTGCAAGATTTATTGCGCAACAATATTGAGCTGACGTTTAATAAACCATTAATAAAATTTGATAGTAGTAAAATATTATTGTGTGACACGTTCAATAGACCAATTGCTAATTTTAAAGTAATCTTGGACTCAAGTAAAAAAATAGTACAGGTACAACATCCCAATTGGAAAGAAGATATGGCCTTTCACTTAATTGTGCCGAAAGACGCAATGGCAGATAGTAATGGTGTTACTATTTCTAAAGGTGATACGCTTACGTTTTTTACCAAAAAAGAATCTGAATACGGCAGTGTAAAACTACGTTTTAGTCAGTTAGATTTAAGTAAACACCCTGTATTGCAATTTATACAAAGCGATAAGATTACAGAGTCTGTAACGCTTAATGGCAAAGAATTTTATAGAAAACTTTACAAACCAGGCGAATACGAAATTCGTGTATTATTTGATACTAATACGAATGGGATTTGGGATAGTGGCAGCTATAAAAAAATGTTGCAACCTGAAGTCGTTTATGTACTAAAACAGAAGTTTAATTTTAAAGCTAATTGGGATAATGAAGTTGATGGTATCGTAGTACCTTAATTATTCTCAGCGGCTTTTTGCGACTTGATAAGCCCATCAATCATTGATGTAACAAAAGATACGATTAAGCTAAATAACAATGCAGAGAACCAACCATCAACCTTAAAACCTGACACCAAATCTGATGCCCATTTTACAATTAAAATATTAATTACCAGTAAAAATAAGCCTAATGTAAAAATGGTAATTGGTATGGTAAGAATAATAAGTATTGGCTTTATAAAACTGTTTAACAATCCTAAAACAATGGCCACCAAAATTGCTGTTAAAGTACCATCTACACTTACGCCAGATAACACATAAGAAGCAATTAATACAGCCACTGCTGTAACCATTGTTTTAAGAAAGAAACGTATCATATTATTACATTTAAATAACTAATAATTCATAAAAATCTTCTGGCTGCAAATATTTGTTTGCAAGCATTTGTAATTCTTCAGCGGTAACACTTTTTATGGTGTTAATGCTGTTATAAAAGTAACGATCATCTAGGTTATTTAGCACATAACTTTTCCAACGCGAAATAATTTGGAAAGGCCCATCTAAATCACCCAAAAGCCCACCCATCATATAGTTACGCACTAAGTCTATTTCTTCTTCAGAAATTCTCTCATCACGTAACCGAGCCATTTCTTTATACACTTCCCCTAGTGTTGCAGCGCACACATCTCTGCCAGCTTCTGTACTAACCATCCAAGCAGTTTCCTGTATCAAGTTTTGTATGTACGAGTGAATACCATAAGTATAACCTTTGTCTTCACGAATATTACTCATTAGTCTAGACCCAAAAAAGCCACCAAAAATATTATTCAGCACCTGCACTTTAGCAAAGTCAGGATGGTGACGATTTGGAAAAGGACGCGCCAATCTTATAGCACCTTGCACCCCATTTTCATCGTTAATAATATGATACTTTTTTTGTGCAGCAGGTATCGCTTCAACGGCTTTGGCTGCAATACTTTGTTGGTTAAAAGGCAATTTGCCAAACACTGCATTGAGTTGCGTTTCAATATCATTGGGTAGCTTACCAGCTACAAACATGATGCATTTGCCATGTGTATAAAATTGGTTGTAAAACGCCACCAATTCGTCACGTTGTATGCTGTCATAATCTGCTGGTGATGTGTATCTACCATACGGGTGATGAAAGCCAAATACGTATTCATCAATTAAGCGATTAGCTACAAAGTCACATTTTTTTAAGTTTACCTCTAAGCGTTGTTTTTGGTTTTGTTTGTAAATAGCCAGCTCCTCTTCAGGAAAAATACATTCCGTCAACATTTCAGCCATTTCCGGCAATAATTTTGGCAAATGTTTACTTAAGGTATGTAGTGTAAATGTGGCTGTTTCGTTGTGGCAACTTCTGTTTAGGTACGCACCATAAAAATCAAAATGCTCATTAATAGCAAATGCTTTTTTTGTTTTGGTACCATTCTTCAACATGAAATTGGTAGTAGCTGCAATGATATTTTTATCCTCGTAGCTGTTGCCGGCGTAAAACACACATTCTACTGATGCTACGTCTTGTGCCCCAGCATTTACACTGTACACGTCTACACCATTATCTAAAGTAAATTTTGTATGTTGTTTTAGTTGCAGGTTAAATTCTACTGCATCAAATATTTGTGGGGCTGTTTTTCTGTTTAGCATCAATTAGTTTTTACTGTAATAATGCAGCGTATTGCTGTTGTTATCGTCAAAAATAATTTGGCTTTGTGCCTTTATATCTTCAACTGTAATGGCTTGGTATTTATTAAGCTCGGTGTTCATCAAGTTAGCATCACCCAATAGTTCATAATTTGCCAAGCTAGTGGCACGGCTCATAACACTCATATCTTCAAAAGCAATAATGCTTTCTGTTTTGTTTTTTACTTTTTGCAGCTCATTATCATCTACCAAATGCTGCTTCATTTTTTCAATTTCTTCATTTACCGCATTGTTAGCATCTTGCATTTTTACGCCTTTTACCAGCTTGCCTTCTATTGCTAATAATCCCTTTTCTGTACTACCAAAATGATAACAATCCAAACTAGAAAACAACTGTTTTTCCTTAACCAAGGCTTGGTACAATCTTGAAGAACCACCGCCACCTAACACTTCTGTAATTAAGTCTGATGTGTAATAGCCTTTCTCCAGTCTTGCGTCCATATGCCAAGTTTTTACAAATGCATTTAACGGCACATCTGCTTGATATTCGGCAAATCTTGCCGCAGTTTGTTTTGGTTCTTGCGGTAAGTTTCTTTCGTATTTTTCACCCATTGGTATTGGACCAAACCATTTCTCAGCAAGTCTTTTCACCTCTTCTGTTGTGACATTGCCAGCAACTACCAGAATGGCGTTAATGGGGCGATAATGCTTGAAGAAAAAGTCTTTTACATCATCAATCGTAGCATTTTCTACATGGCTCAATTCTTTACCAATTGTCATCCACTTGTAAGGATGCACTTTATAAGCCAGCTCACGCATCTTAAACCAAACATCACCATACGGTTTATTAATGTAATGCTCTTTAAACTCTTCGCATACCACTTTTCGCTGTACTTCTAAACTTTTTTTACTAAAAGCTAAGCTTAACATTCTATCGCTTTCTAGCCAAAATGCCGTTTCAATATTCTCTTTTGGCAAGCTACAGTAGTAGTTTGTTAAATCATTAGTCGTATAGGCATTATTCTCGCCACCAGCACGTTGCAATGGTTCGTCATAATCTTTAATGTGAATACTGCCGCCAAACATTAAATGCTCAAATAAATGTGCAAATCCTGTTTTATTGGGGTTTTCATCTTTTGCGCCCACATCGTACATCACATTAACCACAGCCATTGGTGTACTATTATCTTCATGCACCAATACACGCAAACCGTTATCCAACACAAACCTGTTATAAGCTATCATTTGCAATTATTTAAAAGATGGCAAATATAAACTACTCGTTAAACGAATGGAATGATTACTGCAATTTTGGTTTCGAATAACGGAAGTAACATCATCTCATATAGCAATGCTCCTTATTTTTACGATATAATATGCCTTATTTTAATTTAAACGATACCATTAATTTGTTTTCAAAACTTACGCCAAGGCGTTTGTGGAACTTCTATAAAGTATTTGGTAGTTATCAGTTAAGCAAGTGGCTTAAAAAGCCCATTCAATGGGGGCTTCCTGTGTCTATTTCATTTGAGCCTACTACTAGTTGCAATTTACGATGTCCCGAATGTCCCAGTGGCTTACGAGAATTTAGTCGCCCAACCGGCATGCTTGAGAAAAGTTTTTTTGAAGAAACCATTGACGATATATATAAAGAATTGCTATATTTAATTTTTTATTTTCAAGGTGAGCCATATTTAAATCCAGATTTTTTAGACATGGTAAAATATGCCCATGATAAAGGTATTTACACAGCAACATCTACCAACGCACATTATTTAACCAACGAAAAAGCAAAAAAAACGATAGAAAGTGGTTTGGATAGATTAATTATTTCAATTGATGGTACTACGCAGGATGTGTACCAATCTTACCGTGTGGGTGGCAAATTAGAAAAAGTGCTAGAGGGTGCTAGAAACATTGTAAAGTGGAAAAAAGAACTGAACAGTAAAACGCCTTTTGTATTTTTTCAGTTTTTGGTGGTAAAACCAAATGAACATCAAATTGAAGAAATTAAACAATTGGCCAAAGAAATAGGTGTAGATCAGGTACGTTTTAAAACTGCACAAGTGTACGATTTTGAAAACGACCCCAACCAACTAATACCGACGATTGAAAAATATAGTAGATATAAAAAAGATAAACATGGCAATATGGCAAGCAAAAGTGGCTTGCAAAATCATTGTTGGAAACTTTGGCATTCTAATGTAATTACTTGGGACGGCTTAGTAGCACCTTGCTGCTTTGATAAAGACGCATCACACCAATTAGGCAATTTAAAAGGACAGCGTTTTAAAGCTATTTGGCAAAATGACAATTATAAACAGTTTAGACGGGAGCTAATGACAAGCCGTAAAAACATAGATATTTGCAGTAATTGCAGCGAGGGATTAACTGTTTGGGAAGATTAATTATCTCTCTCAAAAAAAATTACTACATAACGAATACATACCACATTTCGTCATTATAAATTGTTTCTAAAGCATGAGCTTAGAGAAAGACATTAACCAATACAAGTTTAGAAACGACTATCAAAAAGCAACGTTAAATATTATTTTTACAAGTAATTGGCTACAACAACAATTTAAAAACTTATTGGAGCCTGCAGATATAACACCTCAACAATATAATATTTTACGCATTTTACGTGGCCAAAGTCCATTAAGTACTTTACAAATACGTGAACGCATGCTAGATAAAATGAGCGATACGAGCCGCTTGGTAGAACGTTTAATTAAAAAAGAACTGCTAGAAAAAAAATCGTGCAAGCTAGATAAACGCTTGGTAGATGTAACCATTACAGAAAAAGGATTGGCATTATTGGCAGCGCTTGATAATAATGCGCGTGAACTTGATAATGTGATAGCCAATTTAACACAAGAAGAAGCCCTACAATTAAGTTTTTTGTTAGATAAAGCAAGGAGCGTCTAGCCTAATAAGTCTTTGCTTTATATAACTGTTAATTATCCCCCACTCATCCTTAAAACATCCACAAAGCCATATTTTATTAACATGTTGGTTATCTTCACCCAATGAAGAACGCTATATTTTTACTACTGATATCATTGTTCTGCCAGCAATCATCTATTAAAGCACAAACCAATTTTGAGTTTCGTGGTGTATGGATTTGTACAGTAGAAAATATTGACTGGCCTAGTAAAAAAGGCTTATCTGTAGATGAACAAAAAGCAGCATTTATTCATTTATTAGACTTGCATCAGCGCAATGGTATAAACGCCATTTTTATGCAAATTCGCCCGGCTGGCGATGCATTTTATCCGTCGCAATACGAGCCTTGGAGCGAATATTTAATGGGTAAACAAGGTTTACCGCCAACACCATATTACGATCCATTGGCTTTTATGATTACCGAAACGCATAAACGTGGTATGGAGTTTCATGCATGGCTAAACCCATACAGAGCAGTTTTTAACGTTACTAAATCGTCCATTGCACCATCGCATATTACCAAAATTCATCCAGAATGGTTTTTAACTTATGGCACAACTAAATTTTTTAACCCTGGTTTGCAAGAAGTAAGAAACTGGGTAACCAATATTGTAAAAGACATTGTAACACGCTACGACCTTGACGGTATCCACATGGATGATTATTTTTATCCATATCGAATAGCCGGCAAAGAATTCCCTGACCAAAAAACTTATGAGCAAAGTAATAGTAAATTAAACAAAGACGACTGGCGTAGAAGCAATTGTGACAGTATAATCAAGCAATTATATCTTACCATTCGTACCGCAAACCCACATATAAAATTTGGCGTTAGCCCATTTGGCGTTTGGCGCAACAAAACCCAAGACCCAGATGGCAGCAACACCAAAGCAGGACAAACCAATTACGACGACTTATATGCAGATATTTTGTTATGGCTAAAGATGGGCTGGATAGACTATGTGGTGCCACAATTGTACTGGGAAAGGGGGCATAAATTATGTGATTACGATACCTTGCTAGCTTGGTGGAACGCGCATACTTATGGCAAGCATTTATACATTGGCCATGGCATTTATAGGGTAAATACCAATGCTGCTTGGAAAGATAAAAACGAAATTCCCAAACAAATACAAGCACTAAGACAATATAGCACCACGCAGGGCAGTGTTTATTTTAGTAGTAAAAACTTTGAAACCAATGCTAATGGCTGGAACGATAGCCTGCGCCAAAATTATTACGCATTACCAGCCATCATCCCACCAATGCCTTGGATTGATAGTATACCGCCTGCCAGGCCAGAAGTAAGTATTATTAACACCACAGCTTTTAGCATTGCCTACAAAGGCGATGAAGCTATTAAAGGCTTGGCATTTTATGCCTTACCAAAGTTGGTAGATGCTAACATGAACCTTGCAACTTTATTATACCTTACCACTAATAGTAGCACCACTTTTGACAGAACAAAATCTATGGCGCCAGCCGATAATCGCTTATTTGTAGCTGCTGTAGATAAAAATAACAATGTGAGTGAGTGGGTGGAATTGAAGTGACGGATAATTTTCTATTTGATCCAATTGGGGCATATTGGGGCAAAATTTACTGATATTAGTAAGAAATCTATAAATAGTATGTGTTTATCACGAAGAGCCTTGCGTATTTAAACTAAAATGGATTAGTTATCGCAGCGCCTACACCATAAATTAAATCCTATATGCTAAGCACTTCTTATTGTTAAACACAACAGAAGAAGAACTTAAATATCCCATTACACGTACATACTAGCCACAAGTAATCCCTTATATTTACTTTTCATCAGTTATTTACACGCTACTAATGCGATTTATTTATATTATTTATTTAACATTTTTCTACTGCGCCCTACAAGCTCAAACAGATTCTGTATCAAAATCTGCATTCGCAGATTCCTCCTCCATAAAAAATACGCAATTTGTAACCATTGGCAATATTGCCATCAAGGGTAACAAGCGTACACAAGCATATATCATTTTAAGAGAAATGAGCTTGCACCAAGGTGACATTATTAACCTAAAAGACTTGAATAAAAAGCTAGAACAAAGCCGTAACCAAGTATTTAATACGGCTTTATTTGTAGATGCAACCGTATATGCGGTTACGCCAATTGTGGGTAATACTGTAAGCATTAATGTAGATGTAAAAGAGCGTTGGTATTTTTTCCCATTGCCATATTTTAGGTTGGCAGATAGAAATTTTAACCAATGGCTAGTAGCAGAAAAAGCGAGTTTAGATAGGGTTAATTATGGGATGAAGTTTACCCAAGCCAATCTCACTGGGCAAAACGACGAGCTGGCTCTTTGGCTAATTACAGGCTACAGTCAGCAGATAAATGTTCGCTACAGCCTACCTTTCTTTGACAAAAAAAGAAAGAGTGGTTTTAGTGTAGGTTTTGCCCATTCTAAACAAAAAGAAATTAACTACAATACGAGCCTTAACAAACAAGTATTTTACAAGGCAGAAGATTATACTAGAACAATTACGCGTGCAGATGTATCTTACAGTTACAGGCCAGATCAATATTGGCGCCATACCTTACAAGCAGTTTTTTTATACGAAGGCATTTCAGATAGTGCCTTTAACGTGAACCCAGATTATTTTCCTGAAAATAGAAAAGAAGTACAATATTTAGCGCTAAACTATGGTGTTAGCTATGCCAAAACAGATTATAATGCTTACCCAACCAAAGGTATTATTGCTGGTGGATATATATCTAAACGTGGGTTTGATGAAGTAACTGGTTTGTGGCAATTAGGCGGTAGATTCTTATATGCTTTTCCTTTAAATGCAAGCACATTTGTACACCTAGATGGCGCTGCTACTATAAAATTTACCAATGATAAAAGCTTTTATTTTAATCAACGCTTGTTTGGCTACGGCGATTTTCAAATGCGTGGCCTAGAATATTATGTTGTAGATGGCACAGCTGGTTTATTAGGCAAAGCCACCATCCATAAGCAAGTATTTAAATATATTTTTAAAACTCCTTTTAAAAGTAAAACACACGATTTAATTCCATTTCGCTTTTTTATAAAAGCCTTTGGTGATATTGGCTATGCTTATAACAAATACCCAGGCAATAGTTTGCTCAATAATCAGTTGATTTATACCGCAGGTGTAGGGTTAGATATTGTTTCCATTTATGACTTTGTATTTAAAATTGAGTTTAGTTTCAACCAGTTAAGTGGTCAAGGTTTATATTTACACGGCGGTAGAGACTAGTATAGACAGATAATCCCAAACAAATGCAAGTAGCAATTTATAGTAGAGGCCTCGATTTTGAACAAGAAAACCCATTGGTTATTTTGTTAGAAGCCCTTGCCAAACATCATATTTCGGTATTAATTTACGCCCCATTATTTACGCAATTTGCCCTGCCAGATAGCTTGATGCATCATCTTACACCATTTACATCCCATACCGAATTAAGTAAAGATTTAGAGTGCTTGATAAGCCTTGGTGGCGATGGCACCATGCTAGATTCAGTAACCTTAGTTAGAGACAAAAAAATTCCTATTCTAGGTATCAATTTTGGCAGATTAGGCTTTTTGGCAAGTATTAGCAAAGACGAATTGACGATAGCTGTTGATGCCATTGTAAACCGCACTTTTGTAAAAGACAAACGAAGTCTCATTCATTTAGATGCCAGTGTAACGCTTTTTGCAAACGAGGCATTTGCCCTAAACGAGTTTGCCATTCATAAGCGAGACACATCGCCCATGCTTAAAATACACACTTATTTAAATGGCGAGTTCTTAAATACTTTTTGGGCCGATGGTTTAATTGTTTCAACACCTACAGGTTCTACAGGTTATAATTTAGGCTGTGGAGGTCCTATTGTTTTCCCAGATAGTAACAGCTTTGTAATTACCCCCGTAGCGCCGCATAACTTAAATGCTAGGCCCATTGTAATTCCAGATAATAACATCATTTCTTTTGAAATAGAAACCCGTGGCGACGAATTTATTTGTGCCCTTGATGCTCGTAAAGAAATTGTAGACAAAACCATACAATTAGCTGTAAAAAAAGAAGAGTTTGATATCAGCTTGTTTCGCTTAAATGAGAATAGTTTTCTATCTACCCTGCGTAACAAACTTACTTGGGGCATGGATAAGCGTAATTAATGATGCCTGCCATTTATTTTCTTTGGTAACCAGCTTAAGTTTTTCAATGTAGCATCGTTGCGTCGCACTTTTATACGGTTAAATACTTTATGCAGCTTTTGTAGTAGCGTAAATTTCTTCATAAATAAAGGTGTTACAAAATCAAACTATAATTAATAACAGCCAACCAAACGTCTATTGGTTCAAATAATAATTATACATCACTTAAATCTTCCATTCACAACAAACTCTTAAACATTATTGTGTATCAAACTACCTTCATACTATGCCAAAAAGATATTTAACGATTATAGGTTTACTTCTATCGACTATTTCATTCTCACAAAATAAACACCTAACGATTCCAACCATAGATGAAAATGCCTTTGCAGACGCTGCACATCACTGGTACGACATTTATGACAAGGGTAATATCATTAATCCATTACCTAATAAACCACGTTATAAGCCTACAGAAATTACGGCTATTGCAGATAATATATTGCTATTTCAAAAAAACAATGGTGGCTGGCCTAAGAATTACGATGTGCAAGCCATTTTAACCTCGGCACAAAAAGATAGTGTATTAGCAGCAAAAAACGCCACAAATACCACATTTGACAATGGTACCACGCATGCGCAAATTGTAGCACTATGCCAAGCTTATACAATTACCAAAAAAGAGCAATATAAAAAAGGTGCACTACAAGGACTTCAGTACATTAAGGCAGCGCAATATGCCAATGGTGGCTGGCCACAATATTATCCATTAGAAGACAACTACAGCAAATATATTACTTTTAATGACGATGTGTATAGTGGCATTATGTGGCTATTAAAAGATATTATTGAACGCAAGCCCAACTACTTATTTCTAACTCAGCAGCAACTACAAGAAGTAGGTACTATGTACAATAAGGGGCTTGATTGTATTCTTAAAACACAAATTAATGATGCAGGTGTGCCTACTGCATGGTGCCAGCAATACAATGAAGTAACATTAGAACCAGCTTGGGCCAGAAAATTTGAACCACCTAGCATTTGCAACGGTGAAAGTGCAGAAATTGTAAGACTATTAATGAGCATTAATCACCCTAGTAAAGCTGTTGTAGATGCTGTGCAATATGCAGTAAAATGGTTTAAACAATCCGAAATTTTAAATACAAGAGTTAGCATAATTGCTGCACCACCAATGCAAACGCCTTACAAGTTGTCTACCATGGATAGAGTTGTACTAACTGATTCGGCAGCACCGCCCATCTGGACTAGATATTATGAATTAAAAACACATAAGCCTATATTTTGTAATAGAGACAGCAAAATTGTCTATAGCCTTGCAGAAGTAACACGCGAAAGAAGAGATGGTTATGGCTGGTACACATATGCACCACAAAAAATTTTATTGGCATATCCTAAATGGCAGCAACAATGGGCTAAAGATCGTAATGTACTTGCACATCAATGATGCTATTTACTTAACCGTTTACCTATTGCAACCAATAATAATGACAATACTAAAAAAACAGCTAACAATACAGTTATGTTTATAAACACTTGCACGTAACCATATTGTCTAGCATCTACAAAAAAGTATGGATACATATTGGTAAATACACCCCTTGTTAAAACATAAATACAATATACCAATGGGTAAATAAGCCAAGCCCAAACATAGTTCCATTGCAATGTTTTTTTGGGTACAAAAGCACACCAATAGACCAAAAACCAGAGTGGCGTTACTACGTGCAGCAGATTATCTACCACTAATTGCAAGCCTTGTGGTGACCATAACCAACGCAATACCGTATTGTACACCAGACCTACTACCAATATGTACACGTTTATAGCAGACGCCGTTTGTGATTTAAAAAAGAATTGCCCCCATTTGCCGTTAGGCTTAATCGCAATACTGGTGAGGCATACAGCAACAATAATATTGGTAAGAATAGTAAAATAACTACAAAATTTAACGATGGTTTGTGGTATGGGTAAAATTCTGTTTTCTATTTGTAAATACAATTGTAAAACCACGGCAACCCAAGTAATGATAGCACCTGCTACCACACAAAACTTATAAGCGAATGACGTTGGTGTATGCATGTATTTGTAATGATTGTTTCTCAAATAAATATAGTACAAAAATAAAATCCCGACAAGTATTGTAACTCATCGGGATTTATATTTTACTTCTTTAGCCTTGATAGTTACCTATTTTATCTCTTTCAACAATTCTTTTATAGCCGCTTCCAACTGTTGATCTTTGCCTTTTACAACAGTTTCATAGTCGTTACGCACTTTAATATCTGGCTCTGTTTGGTGGTTTTCTAAATACTGACCATTCATCATTTTTACACCTAATGGCGGAACGCCCCAACGCAAAGAATTATCTTGCAAGCTTTCCCAACCAGCAAAGGTGCAAGTGCCTGGTACTGGCATGCCTACCAGCTTTCCTATTTCCAAAGCTTGATAAGTATATGCATAACAATGACCATCACTGTAATTAGCTTCGTTAGCTAAAGATATGCTTGGTTTTGTCCAACGAAAATTTGGTTCGAAGCCATGGCTTCTTTTATCAGTACTGTAATCTAAAAACTTCTTACCACTTAAAAACATTGCAAGATCTGCTACTAGATCGCCACCGCCATTAAATCTGGTATCAATTACAATCGCTTTTTT
>JAYWCY010000222.1:0-6386 GCA_043780175.1 Chitinophagales bacterium | reverse complement strand
TTAACAAACAATTTGATTATTGTAACAAACGACGAAGATTTCTTAAATCTTTCAAATCTCAAAGGCTTTCCGCCTAAAGTGGTGCTATTAAAAATTGGCAATCAGAGCACCTCTTTTATAGAAGCCACAATAATTAACCGTATTTCATATATTCAAGCTTTGCAACAATCTAACGAGCATGGATTGTTAGAGATTTATTAATTAATTACATAACAAAACAATTATGGCAAATATTTTAATTATAGATGATGAACGTGCAATACGCAATGTATTGAAAGATATTTTGGGCAATGAAGGCTATAAAGTAGATGAAGCTGCTGATGGCGAAGAAGGCCTAAAAAAGTTTTTAGCTACCACCTTTGATGTGGTGCTTTGCGATATTAAAATGCCAAAACTGGACGGTATTGAGTTTTTGCAAAAAGCCACAGAAGCCAATCCTGATGTGCCAATTATTATGATTAGTGGCCACGGCAATATTGAAACGGCAGTTGATGCTGTGAAAAAAGGTGCATATGATTATATTTCAAAACCACCAGATTTAAACCGCTTACTAATTACCATTCGCAATGCAATGGATAAAAATACTTTGGTAAAAGAAACCAAAGTATTGAAACGCAAGGCCAGCAAAGTCCAAGAAATTATTGGCCAAAGCGATGCGATTAAAAAAATTAAAGAAACTATTGATAAAGTTGCGCCAATAGATACACGCGTTTTGGTGACTGGCGAAAATGGTAGTGGTAAAGAATTGGTAGCCAGATGGTTACATGAAAAAAGTAGTAGAAGTGGCAATGCCATTGTAGAGGTAAACTGTGCAGCAATACCAAGCGAACTGATTGAAAGTGAATTATTTGGTCACGAAAAAGGCTCTTTCACATCTGCTATAAAGCAACGCATAGGAAAATTTGAGCAAGCCAATGGCGGTACTTTGTTTCTAGATGAAATTGGCGATATGAGCCTTTCGGCGCAAGCCAAAGTGCTGAGGGCTTTGCAGGAAGGAAAAATTACCCGTGTAGGTGGCGATAAAGAAATAAATGTAGATGTACGTGTGGTGGCTGCCACCAACAAAAACTTATTGGAAGAAGTGGAAGCCAAAAATTTTAGAATGGATTTATACCATCGTTTGGGTGTTATTTTAATTCATGTACCTACTTTAAACGAGCGCAGAGACGATATTCCATTGTTAGTAGATAAGTTTTTGCAAGACATAGCAACAGAATATGGTCAACAAGTTAAAACGATAGACAAATCGGCTTTAGAATCGTTAAAGCAACACAATTGGACAGGAAATATTCGTGAATTGCGTAATGTGGTAGAGCGTTTAATTATTCTTTCGGGTAAAACCATTACGGTTGATGATGTGAAGAGTTATGTGCTAGCACGATAGGGTATTATCTGAACGTGCATTTTGTAAGATTTAATGGATCTGTGAGATTTTTAACTGTCTAAGCTGGCTTTCTAATCCTTCTATTCCCAACAATCCTACAAAATCTAAGTTCAGACATCAATTCAGATATTATCTTTGCCCGATGCAGAAGCAGCGTACGGTAGCCTTTCACACATTGGGCTGCAAATTAAATTTCTCGGAAACATCCACTATTTCTCGCTTGTTAGAAACAGAAGGGTTTGAAAAAAAATCTTTTGACGAACAGGCAGATGTGTATGTGATTAACACTTGTTCTGTAACCGATAATGCAGACAAAGAGTGTAGGCATTTGGTGCGGCGTATTCAACGCAAATCACCTGAAAGTTTGGTGGTAATTACTGGTTGTTATGCCCAATTAAAACCAAAAGAAATAGCCGAAATACCAGGTGTAGATTTGGTGTTAGGAGCAGCTGAAAAATTTAATATTATTCAGCACTTGGCGGACCTAACTAAAGGCGATAGCGCTAAAATATGCAGTTGCGATATTGAAGAGGTGAGTGGCTTTACCGCTACTTATTCTATCAACGATAGAACAAGAACCTTTTTGAAAGTACAAGATGGCTGCGACTATAATTGCTCGTTTTGTACCATACCAATGGCTCGTGGTAAAAGCCGCAGCGATAGTATTGCCAATGTGGTAAAAAATGCTGAAGCAATCGCTGCTAGTGGCACCAAAGAAATTGTATTAACTGGGATTAATTTGGGCGACTTTGGTAAAGGCCCTGATGGTGGCAAACATGAGGAAGACTTTTTTGAATTGATTAAAGCACTTGACCAAGTTGAAGGCATTGAGCGTTATAGAATATCATCCATAGAGCCAAATTTACTCACCAATGAGATGATTGCTTTTGTGGCTGAAAGCAACAAGTTTATGCCGCATTTTCATATTCCTTTACAAAGTGGTAGTAATACGGTTTTGGGTTTAATGCGCCGTCGTTACAAGCGTGAATTGTATGCTGAACGTGTGGCTTTAATTAAAACTTTGATGCCACATTGTGCTATTGGTGTAGACGTTATTGTGGGTTTTCCGGGTGAAACAGACGCTGCCTTTCAAGAAACATCCGACTTTTTACACAGCTTAGATATTACCTATTTACACGTATTTACTTACTCTGAACGTGCCAATACCAATGCGCTAGACATTACACCAATTGTGCCTCATAATAAGCGTTTTGATCGAAACAAATCCCTACGCAATTTGAGTTACATGAAACAACAATTTTTTAATACCCAACATGCTGGTCAAACACGTAAAGTATTGTTTGAAGGCTTTGACAAAAACGGTATGATGGAAGGTTATACTGATAATTATATTCGTATTACTACACCTTACAGAACCGAATGGGCTAAGCAAATTATAGATTGGAAATTGTAGGTGGATAGTTTCACACAAAGTAACTAAGAATACTACGAACACAAAGTTGCTAGTACATCTACGCTACAATAAAAGCCGCACAGCGATAAGAACTTACAAGTGAGTGACACAACAGAAGCAGAATAGTATTGCTAAGCTAATAAACAAAAAAAGCGAAGTCACTGGCTTCGCTTTTACTATGATTAAGTTTTGTTTTATTCAAACAAACTATCTGTACTTTGGCTGATATCTTCATCTATTTCTTCTGTGGCTTCACTCTCTTCGCCTTCTGTACCAAAACCATCTTCTAAACCGTCTTTTAGATCATATTTTTCCTCTATGTCTGCAAATTTATCACCCAATAAACTTTTTGTGCCATACTGTTGTGGGCCAATGCCTTCTTTTCTACTTACGGATGGATATGTAATTTTAGAACTTTCTTCTTTGCTTACATTAATTAATTCAACCAAAAACGTCCAGTTTTTAGTAAAATCGTACGTATAAATAAATTTCTGATTGGTGTCAAAAATTTCAGATGCAATGCTAGTTTCAGCCATGATTAATGGTGGTGCTACATACGTTTTATTGTAGGCTGCAAAGCTAATTTCGCGCCCTCGCAACCAACTATCATTACTGCGATAAAAAGTAGCTTGGTGCTTATTATCAAAGTCATAGCTTTTAAGAATGGCAAAGTGCAAATCCTCAAAAGTTTGCTTGTGTTTAATCACTATATCTCTGTACACCGAATCGTCTTCCTCTAAATACACCCTGAATTTTAAAATAGCCATCTGTGTTTTCTAAGTTTAAATGATATTGCAACATATAACAACCCTTTTACCATACAGTTGCGATGTTGGTAAAAATATAAAAACTTACGGTAGATAAGCTATAAATCTACCACATAATCATAGTAGGTATATAGCTTATAACCATTTTTCTATGTGCCTAATGTGTCTATGTGGTGAAAACTACATTGCTTCTCTAATGTCTTGCATGATGCGTTTGGCAATATTATCTGCTGTTGTTTCAAAATTACTTTCGGCATAAATACGAATAATTGGTTCAGTATTACTGGTACGTAAATGCACCCAATCGGTATCAAATTCAATCTTTAAACCATCTTCTGTATTTATAGGATTTTTTTTATATTTTTTTTGAATATGTGTAAATATTTTTTTGATGTCAAACCCAGCTTCTAACTCAATTTTATTTTTACTCATAAAGTAGTTGGTATAAGTATTACGCAACTGCTTTACGCTCTTTTTCTCATGTGCTAAATGGGTTAAAAACAATGCAATACCAATTAATGCATCGCGGCCATAATGCAAGTCTGGTACAATAATACCACCATTCCCTTCGCCACCAATGACGGCATTTACCGCTTTCATTTTGGTTACCACATTTACTTCGCCCACAGCACTTGGTGTATATTCGCCACCGTGTTTAATGGTTACATCTTTTAATGCGCGGGTAGAAGACATATTACTTACTGTATTGCCTTTACGGTGTTTCAACACATAATCAGCCACTGCTACTAGGGTATATTCTTCACCAAATAAACTACCATCTTCACACACAAAACAAAGTCTATCTACATCTGGATCTACTGCAATACCAATATCAGCTTTTTGCTTATTTACTTCATTGCAAAGTTCTCGTAAGTTTTCTGGTAATGGCTCAGGATTGTGGGCAAATTTGCCAGTAATAGCCTCGTTAAGTACGGTAATATCTTTTACCCCCAACGCCTTTAACATGGCTGGTACGGCAATAGCACCAGTGCTGTTAATAGCATCAACAATTACTTTAAATTTCGCTTTTTTTATAGCTGCGATATCTACCAAAGGATAGTTAATAATGGCTTCAATATGTTTGTCTAAAGCTGTTACATCTTCGCTGTATGAACCTAACTTATCTACTGTTGCAAAATTGTAATCGTCTTTTGCAGCTATTTCTAAAATCAATGCCCCTTCTTCACCGTTAATAAATTCGCCTTTATGATTTAACAGTTTTAAAGCGTTCCATTCTTTAGGATTATGACTTGCCGTTAAAATAATACCACCAGCAGCTTCTTGAAAAACCACTGCCATTTCTACAGTAGGTGTGGTGCTTAGGCCAAGATTGACAACATCTAAACCCAAAGCATTTAATGTACTTATTACCAAGCGTTCTACCATTTCGCCACTAATTCTACCATCACGGCCAATTATCACTTTTTTGTTACTTGATTGTTGTGCCAACCAAGTACCATAAGCTGCAGTAAAACGCACCACATCAAGTGGGCTTAAGGTATTACCAGGTTTGCCACCAATTGTGCCCCTGATACCAGAAATGCTCTTAATTAATGCCATAGTATTTGTTATTTAATTTCCATTAAATGGGCTTTGCAAACATAATAGAAAATGGTTTATTGATACCTTAATTTTATAAGCACTTATCTTAGCGCCATGGGAGCAAATGCTTGGTATAAAGATTGGTTTAATTCGCCTTATTATCATTTATTATACAATAATAGAGATGATGATGAAGCACAAGCATTTTTAGAGCGATTAATAGCCTATTTACAACCTACAAAAGCTGCTAGAATGTTAGATGTGGCTTGCGGTAAAGGTAGGCATAGTAAAGCTTTGGCCGATATGGGTTTTGATGTCACTGGTATCGATTTGTCGCAAACATCTATTGCAGCTGCTAAGTTGGATGAAACTGAGAGTCTCCATTTTTACGAGCATGATATGCGCTTACCTTTTTGGATTAATTATTTTGATTTTGCATTTAATTTCTTTACCAGTTTTGGGTATTTTAAAACAGAAAGAGAACATAATAATGCATTAAGAACTATTGCCCAAAGTTTACGGAAAGACGGCTTATTTGTAATTGATTATTTAAATGTGCATTATACTGAAGATAGGATGCAGAAAAGTTTTACAAAAACGTTTGATCTTATCACTTTTCATGTAAGTAAATGGCACGATGATGCCCATTTTTTTAAACAAATACAAGTAACTGATGCGGTTAATATATTACCAAAGCA
The DNA here is from genome assembly GCA_043780175.1 of Chitinophagales bacterium. Classification (GTDB taxonomy): domain Bacteria; phylum Bacteroidota; class Bacteroidia; order Chitinophagales; family Chitinophagaceae; genus Parasediminibacterium. The sequence continues at coordinate 581 of JAYWCY010000222.1, read as the reverse complement.
TTTATCTACCGAGAAAGTAGCTAAGTTTAATCTAGGGGATTTTACAGATATGCTAGCTTACCAGCAAATGCAGGTGCAAGATGTATTTGGTGATTATCAATTGGGTAGTTACGACATCAAAAAATCGCCACGTATGATTATCATAGCCAAGAAAATGGTGTAATTAGAATTTCGGTTTTAGTTGTAATGGTTTAATAGAGTCTATAAAGGCAATTGAATCTTTCTTTGATGGCATAACAAAGTTGAATTTAGTCTTACCACTTGGTTGAAATTGGTTGGAATTATTAGTTTTAAACAAATTAAGAAACGCTTTTGTATCAAAGCTGCTTTTAATGCACATATTATCAATATAACTACCGTCTGGCTTAACCACTGGCATATTATCTGGTTGGCTCTTGTATACATCTAAACCATTATTATTGTACAAAAAGGTTTGGTTGGTTGGGCCAACATTAGCGGAAGGCATATTATCAATGGGTTTGTTAATAGTTAAATTACTTAAGCGATTTTCTCTAGATAATTGAAGTGATGTTGGTTGCTGCGCAAAGACAGATATAGTAATTAAACTGACAGCTAAAAGT
>JAYWCY010000221.1:0-5561 GCA_043780175.1 Chitinophagales bacterium | reverse complement strand
GTTTATTAGTGCGTCATATACTTTATTATAAAACTCAAAATAATTACCTTGCAAAGTGGGCACCTTTTCTCTTACAACCACACCGTCTTTTTCTGCATGCAAAAGGCCTTGTTCAGTTTCTGGTTCAGTACCCCAAATAGCAGTATCTGGTTTTGCGCCTTTTAGCAACAAGCCTTCTTGTACATCGGCTCTCGATTTTAAAAAAGAGCCTTTTGTACCATGTACAATGTATGATGGCACAGGTTCTCGCATAAAATAGCCTGCTTTTAAACGCACTCTTCTATTTTTATAATATAATAATATTTCAAAATAATCTTCTACTTGAGAGTTTGCTCGTGTAGTTCTAAAATCTGCAAAAACGCTTTGCGGCATACCAAATAAACACAATGCCTGATCGATAATATGTGGCCCCAAATCTTTTACAATACCAGCACCGGGGCTTGGGATTTCTTTGTGCAACTTAGGGCTTAATGCTGGTGTATATCTAGCATATTGAATTTCCATCTCGGTAATATCGCCAAGCAACTGATTATCAATTGTTTGCTTTACTGTTTTAAAATCACTATCCCAGCGCCTATTTTGAAAAACGGCAATTTTTCTACCTAATTTTTCGGCCAATACCTTTAATTCTTCCGCTTCTGCTACAGTAGTGGTAAATGCTTTTTCTACTACAACATCTTTACCAGCCAATAACGCCATTTTAGTGTGCTCAAAATGTGTATTGGTTGGTGTGTTTACAATTACCAATTCAACGGTATCATCTGCCAATAAAGCTTCTAAACTTGCATAAGACTTCACTGTTGGATAATCGTTTTGAATTAATTGTTTACTTCTTTCCCATGCACCAACCAATTGTAAACCAGCATGTAACTGAACAAAAGGTGCATGAAAAACTCTACCCGACATACCATAAGACAACAACGCAGTATTTATTATTCGCATGTATATATATTGAAGTGAAACTATTACAATTACTTGGTTTTAATTATCAAAAATAAAAAACCCTAACTGAAAATTTCAATTAGGGATTTAAACTTATAAGAAGGCTTATCATTTTTCAGATGGTGACTTTTTACCAGCATTTAGCTTTTCAAGTACGGCATCTAAGCGCCTTTCTTTGGTATCTTTTCTTTTGGCATCTTCTATCCAACTTACATACTCTTTTTGATTAGTTACTGACAGAGACGTAAAGAATTCCTTCGCTTTTTTATGCTTCGCAAATACTTTTTCAAGTTCTGCGGGTGGCACGATTAAGTTTTTTGCAAAGTCCACAGTTGGCACTACAGTGGGTGCAACTGGGGGTTTAGCATCTGCAATTGCTTTTAATTGTGCAGCAAGTACTTCGTTTTTCTTAAAACGCATCGCCACCCACACATTATCAATTTCAATTACATCACTCCCTTCATAGGCGCTTTGGGTTAAATAGGCCCAACTGCAATCTCTATTAAGGTCACTTACAATTTTACTGGTTTGCTTTGGATAAGCAACCCACAATTTGCTAGCGGCATTTAAGGCAGGAAAAACCTCTTTTAGCACGTTATTTAACTGATTTTGATTGATTGCAAACACTAAAGCGAACTCAACCTTTTTACTTTTTAAAAGTGGGGTTACGTTTTTTGCATAAGTTAATTTTGCAAACTGCTTCTCAATTGATGAAGGTATTCCTTGAATTAAAAGGGTTTTCTCATCCTTCAACTCTAACTTTTCAAATAAACTTTGATTGGACATCCTAAAGAACTTATTTTAGGTGAATCTATAAACGGTTTGCAAAGCTAAAAAAATATAGCCGTAAAAGACAATAAAAAAGCAGCTATTTTAAAAAAACGCTGCTTTTCACCTAAAAAAATATCAATTTTAACATTTTAAGGTTTGTAATATTTAGTTATTGTTTCATTCATGATGCTTTGTAGCTGAGCAATACGTTTTGCATCGCTAGGATGTGTGTTAGCAAATTCTGGGGGTTTTTGAGAACCGCTACTTGCCGATTCCATTCTCTGCCAAAATTTGATGGCTTCTCTAGGATCATAACCAGCCAATGCTGTAAACATTAAACCAAATTTATCGGCCTCATATTCGTCTTTTCTTGCAAATGGCAACATCACGCCATATTGTGCGCCTAATCCGTAAGCACTATTGTACAATGCTTGTGTTTCTTGTGGCTTATTTGCCAATGCGACTGACAGTGCTACACCACCAAGTTGCTGTAATAAATTTTGGTTCATCCGCTCTTTGCCATGTTTGGCTAAAGCATGTGTTACTTCATGACCAATGACAACAGCTAATGCAGCATCATTTTGTGTTAAAGGTAAAATACCTGTATAAACCACAATCTTCCCCCCCGGCATACACCAAGCATTCGCCTCTTTGTTACTCACGGTATTGATTTCCCAATTATACCCGTCCAATTCTGATGATTTGCCCATATTGGCATAATATTTCTTTACAGCAGCTACTATTCTGTTACCTACTCTATTTACGCTAACTGCATCATTACTACCACTTGTTGCAGTAAGTACTCTATTGGTACTCAAAAACTGGTTATATTCAGTGGTAGCCGCTGACATAACCTCCGCATCGGATATTAAATTTAGTTGACTACGCCCAGTAATTGTATTGGTAGTACAGGCCGAAAAACCAAGTGATACTATTAATCCAAAGGCGAAAATGTATTTTTTTATCATATCAAGTAATTTTTTATTCATGTTCAAATAAGTAAAAATCGTGCCGCTTATTAAAATTTCACAATAAAAAAGCCTTGAGAAGTTTTTATACTTTCGAGGCTTGTTTAAATTATTATGTTTATACTCTATCTTCTTTGTTTTCTACGGTCACGATATTTTAGAATGGGTACTTTACTTTCTGTACCTTTTAAAATGCGACCAATATTCTTTTGATGCGTTAATACAATCATTAATGCAACTACGACTGCAAAAATTCGATACAGTGTTTCTTTTTCATTAAAAATAAACAATATAAACACCATAAACGCAATACCTGCTAGAATAGAACTTAATGATACGAAACGTGTTAAATATAATACTAATAAAAAAACACCTACACAACACAAAGCCACCAAAGGCTGAATGGCAACAGCCATACCAAATAATGTAGCCACGCCTTTACCGCCTTTAAAATCGGCCCAAATAGGAAAAATATGACCAATTACGGAAGACAATCCTAAACCAATCATCAAGTTCGTTCTATCTAATTCATTAATTGATCCCAAATATGATGGCAAAAAGATATACAATGAAGTAGCGATGACACCTTTAAGCATATCAACAATCATTACAAAAGTGCCCCATTGCTTACCTAAAACACGGTAAGTATTGGTAGCACCAGCATTACCACTACCATAATCTCTAATATCAATATCAAAGAAATATCTGCTTACCCAAACAGACGTTGGTACAGACCCTATAAGATATGCCAGTAATATGAAAAAAACTTCCTTCATGCAATTGGGTTAAAGTGATTTGACAAATATATAGGCTGCTACTCGAAATTCATAATTTCTTAACACTTAATTTAAATACTTAAGCAACAAAATGAAGTGCAATCCACATGCCTCTTTTAATAGTAGTTATATGTTTCCAGTTGAATTTCATAGCTTCTGCAAGAATATCTGCCTCATCTTCTTGTAACAACCCGCTTAATAAGACTTCGCCACCTAAAACTACATCTTCAGCTAGATATAGCATATTATCGAGGATGATATTTTTGTTAATATTTGCAATTACGATATCAAATCGCGTTGATAGTTTTGCCGTATCCGCTTTTTCAATAATAACATATTTGCAATTATTTGCTTCAACATTTTCAGTGGCATTTTCTATACACCAATCATCATAATCAATACCAATGATAGATTTACTACCAAGCTTCTCGGCCAGAATGGCTAAAATACCTGTGCCAGTACCATAATCAAAAACTGTTTTATTGGTAAAATCAATGTCTTTCATTAACTGCATTACCATATAAGTTGTGGCATGATGCCCTGTACCAAAACTCATTTTAGGTGTAATGATAAGTTCGTGCGCTACACCTTGAATCGGCTGGTGAAAATTGGCTCGTACCCCTACAAAATCGTCTACTTGCATGGGTTCAAAATTACTTTCCCACACCTGATTCCAGTTTTGTGCTGGTATAATTGTGGACGTAAACGTTAAACCATATATATCCATTATAGATGCTAAAATCGCCGTGTCAAAAACATAGTCTGGTGCAAAAGCTTTTAGCCCCTCTTCTACCTCTTCAAAGCCATCGAAACCAATTTCTGATAATTGTGCTATCAGCATATCGTTCAATTCTTGGTCTGTATTTTCTATAAATATTGCTATATGGTTCATTGAGTATGTATTTTAAATATTGCCTTCAATTATTGCATCAACCTATAAACAGGATAGCGCATATGTGCAGGCTCGTAATATGGCGAATGCTTGTACACAAATTCTAGTTGCTGGCTGGCCGAAGCTGCAAATTTAGGGTCTGAGAGACGTTTTGCAGTGAATGCTTGCTGTAATGCTGGATGTTGCTGTAAATATTTAGCAGCTACGTCTTCCCACCTATAATCGCTATAGCCCTCTTTTTGTTGTAAAATAGCATCAAAGAAATTCCAAGAAAAATAACTGTCATCACCTGTTGGTTCTAGCATTTCTACTAAAAATCTATCATAAACTTGTCCTGTATATACGATACAATCGCCTTTTAAAAATTGTATCTTTTGTTCACTGCTACTTACTTGCGTACCGCTGTGACGATAATGTTTTTCGTAGGCTCTTGGGCTGGTTTTATATTCTTCAATTCTATATGCATTTACAACCAACTGTGTATCTTTTGCTAAAGTCACAATTGTTACATTATTTAATTTTAATAAATCAATCACGTCGTGCCAGCCTTGGGGTATGATATAAGCTTTAGGTTTCGTTACCATATTTTGCCCCGTAAAATAATTGTAAAAATTTACTTGTTTGGCAAATGGTTTATCGTGATTGTAAAACAATCTATCCATGCCAGTTACATCACTTTTCTTTTGCTCGGCAGCGTAGCCCAAAAAAGTAATGGTATCTTTTCTGGTAGAGTCAATTTGAAAATTTAATGCAAAAGTTTGCTGATTTTTAATGGCTTGTAAACTTGCTTTACGGTTTTGTTTTATAGCATCTGCCTGCAAGGTTGCTTGCTGCAAAATAGTTTGCATTAATGCATAATCGCTTTTAACTCTTTGGGCAAATGGCTTTAGCATATGTGTTTCAGGCATAAAACCAATAGTACCAAATAAGGCTGTATAACCAGTGCTGTAACGTGGATAATCGTAAAATGCCTGCCAACCTTTTTCAGGGCTACCTTCTTCAAAATTTACATAAGGTGTTAATGGCCAATTTTTTTCTGCCATGCCTTTAAAAATAGAAGGCTCGAATGTATTATGCAAATAATTGCCAATACTGCCGCCTAGTTTATTATGCTGCGTAGTTAACAACGTCATGGTATGTTGATAATCAGCACCATCACTTACGTGATTGTCAATAAAAATGTCGGGGTTTAAATAATGAAATATTTGTGTA
>JAYWCY010000220.1:0-3317 GCA_043780175.1 Chitinophagales bacterium | reverse complement strand
TAAATAATGAACGATTATCCCACTGCATGAAATCACAAGGCCGCCCATATCGTTCTTTTTCAGTTATGCCCTGCAAAAAACCGCTAACAAAATTGGTATAACTACCGTTCTTTTCTATTAATACTACAACATTGCCACGTTTACGCCAAACTCTGGTACTGCCATGTAGTTACATTTAAAAAATTGTTAATATGAAAAATCAGCATAGAAAAATTGGGTGCACCTTTTTTCATTAGGAAGTTTTAATTATTGCAAGAGATAGAACTATTGCTAAGTTTGTCCATTTGCTTGATCCAAATTATTCGTTATCTGCTCGCTTTTTAATAGAAGCACCGCCACTTGTGCTTACGCTGCTAATATTTGCTTCACCTTTATAGTAAATAGTGGCACCGCCGCTGGCTTCGGCTCTAAAATCCTTGCTTACAGTAATGCGAATATTGGCTGCACCACTGGCTTCGGCTTTGCAATTGTCAGCTTTTAACTCGTAGCCTTTTATGTTAGATGCGCCTGTAGCTTCCATGTTAGTATTTACAGCATTGCCACTAATACGAATATTAGAAGCACCACTTGCAGTAATGTTGAGGTTTGTTATAGCAACTGCTCCTTTAAAATCGCTGGCACCAGAGCAGTCAATTTTTAAGTTTACAAGTTTAATGGTTTCTACTACAATGATGTTACAAGCACCATTGGCTTCTACCTGTTTAATATCTTTAAAACTAACATAGGCTTTGCTTTTGGTATTGCCCCAGCTTTTTAAGTTCCAGCCTTTACCATCCATAAAAATATGTAATACACCATTGGTTACTTCAGTTTTAATAAGGGCTTTGGTTTCGTTGTTGTTGGCGCTAATCGCCACACCTTCATCGCTACCTTGTAGTAAGTATAAATCTATGGCACCGCTTACCTGTACTGATGAAAATGCACCAACGGTTCTTGCTTCTACATTGGCATCGTACACAAGGCTTTTGGTGTTTTGTGCGTGGATATTAAAACTGGCTATAATTATTATGAAGCTTAAAAAAAACTGTTTCATACAAGGGTATTTTTCTTAGTAACGGGCGAAGTAAAGATAAGTTACAAAATGAAAGAATTTCTCGCAGAGCTCGCAAAAGGAATTTCGGGAAATTGATTTAGTACACTTATTTTAAGAACACTAAGCGAAAATCTTGCTGAATTTTTGAGCGATTGCAAGAAAAATCTGCTGTTATCAGCACAAATCTGTGTTATCAGCGTTCCCATCCCCATTTTTCCATTAATTTCGCCACACAATTCCTCGGGGTGCTGATGTTGTTGGTGAGAGCTCCACTAATAACTAGGCTGAGATAACACCCGTAGAACCTGAACAGGGTAATGCCTGCGAAGGGAAGGCGTACATTTTTTTCTTACTGCGTTCTGTCCTTAAGCACAATTAATTCTCCTGTTCCTCATTTTTTTCAAACTTTTAAAACAAAAAGCAATGAAACATTTGTTGGGAACAATGGCTGCTACAATTATCAGTCTTTCCGCATTGTCACAAACACAAAAGGTCAATTTTTCGGGTAAAGTGGTAGATGCTACTACTAAACAAGCTGTTGCGTCCGCCACTATTAAGTTGGGTAATACAGCTACTATTGCAGATGCTAATGGTAATTTTAGCTTTGTTAAAATAGCAACTGGAAGCTACGAGTTGCAAGTAAGTAGCGTGGGTTATGTAGATGCTGCACAGAAAGTTAGTGTTGGTAAACCTGTAGTAGCAGTTACTATTGAACTAAAAGCAAGTGCATTGTACTTGCAACCGTTAGAAGTAAAGTCGTTACGTGCCGGCGATAAAGCACCATTTGCCAAAACCAATATTGGTAAAGATGAGATTGCTAAAACCAATCTTGGGCAAGATATTCCGTTTTTGCTCAATCAAACACCTTCAACAGTTATTAATTCAGATGCAGGGAATGGAGTAGGGTATACCAATATTTATATCCGTGGCGTTGATTTAACACGCATTAACGTCACACTAAACGGCATTCCTTACAATGATGCTGAAAGTCAGGGTACCTATTGGGTAGATATACCAGATATGGCTTCATCGTTAAACTCTATTCAAATTCAACGTGGTGTGGGTACATCATCTAATGGTACAGGTGCTTTTGGTGCCACCATTAACTTACAAACCAACGAGTTTATAGAAAAAGCTTACGTAGAAAGTAATAATAGCTACGGTAGTTTTAACACTTGGAAAAATACTTTAAAAACTGGTACAGGTTTAATTGAAGGTCATTTTACCGTAGATGCTAGATTGAGCCGAATTAATAGTGATGGTTATATCGATAGAGCTGCAGCTGGTTTACAATCTTTCAGTTTATCCGCTGCCTATTTTACCAAAAAATCATCACTGCGGTTTAATATTTTTTCGGGGAAAGAGAAAACCTATCAAGCATGGAATGGTGTGCCAGATTATATTTTACCTACTAATAGAACCTACAATGGTTTTACTTATCCTAACCAAACAGATAATTATCAGCAAAACCATTATCAGTTATTTTTCAATCACCAGTTTAATAGCAATCTAAGCTTTAATACGGCTTTCTTCTTTACACCTGGTAAAGGATATTACGAAGAATATAAAACAGGTGCCGCTTATGCTGATTATGGATTACCTGATTACAAAATTGGGACAACAACGCTTATGACTACCGATTTGGTTCGTCAACTATGGTTGGACAATAAGTTTTACGGGCAAATAGCATCACTTCAATACAAAAAAAATAAAGACCAAATAATTGTTGGTGGCGGCTGGACAACTTATGAAGGTAGCCATTACGGTAATATTATTTGGGCAAAAAATGGAGGGATTGATAAAGATTATCAATGGTACAATAACCAAGCTTTAAAAAACGATGTAAACGCGTATGCAAAATGGCAGCATCAAATCAATAATCATTTAGACCTTTTTGCAGATGTGCAATACAAGCATGTAATGCATCGGATGGATGGGTTTAGATACAACCCTAGTTTGCTAATTAATAGATCATTCGATTTTTTTAATCCTAAATTCGGCTTAACCTATACAAATAATGGCTGGCAAGTTTATGCTAGTTATGCAAAAGCCAATAAAGAACCCAACAGAGACGATTTTGAAGCTAGTGTAGCTACACAACCCAAAGCCGAGCAACTAAATGATTTTGAATTGGGGATAGAAAAGAAAAATGCTGCATATAGTTATGGGGCAACTTTATATTATATGAGTTATAAGGACCAATTGGTATTAACTGGTAAAGTAAATGACGTGGGTGCTTATACCAGAACCAATGTGCCTAATAGCTACCGTATGGGTGTTGAAT
>JAYWCY010000219.1:0-2349 GCA_043780175.1 Chitinophagales bacterium | reverse complement strand
CCTTGCTTTAATATGTTTAACCTTTAGCACATCGGTTATAAATTCTGTGAGTTCATACACTGTTTTTCTAATATGTGCTTCTTCGGGTGTATGCGCATCGGTGTGTAAGTGCTCTTTGATGTGTAATGTGCAGCTACCAGACGGCGAAACCACATAGTCGTAGCCAGAAAAATTATCTACAAACAACTCGTTACAAGCTTTGGCTTTATCTTCAAAACCACTGTTTGCCATTGGCTGACCGCAACAGGTTTGCTTTAGCGGATAACTAACCTTACAACCTAATTTTTCTAACAATTGTAGTGTGGCAATTGCTACCTGTGGGTAGAACTGATCTACATAACATGGAATAAAAAGTGCTACGTGCATTGCTTATTGATAGGCTTTCGCCAATTGTTTACTTGTTCCTAAACCATTTATGCCTAATTCAATAACGTCGCCGGGTTTTATGTAAATAGGTTCTGGCTTTTGACCCAAACCTACACCTGCAGGTGTTCCTGTAGATATTACATCGCCTGGTAGCAGTGTCATAAATTGGCTTAAATACGATACCAAATGTGCGATGCCAAAAATAAGATTTTTAGTGTTGCCATCTTGGTAAGTTTTACCATTAACTGTCAACCATACACGTAAATTAGTAATATCTTCAAATTCATCGGTGGTTGCTACCCAAGGACCCAGCGGTGCAAATGTATCGCAGCTTTTACCTTTTACCCATTGGCCACCACGTTCTAGCTGGTAAGCTCGTTCGCTATAATCATTGTGTAACGCAAAACCTGCCACATAATCCATTGCATCAACTTCATCAATATATGTTGCTTTTTTACTAATTATAACGGCTAATTCTACTTCCCAGTCTGTCTTTTCACTGTTTTTAGGGATCACTAAATCATCATTTGGTCCTACAAGACTAGATGTGGCTTTAAAGAACACAATAGGCTCTGCAGGTATCGCCATATTGCTTTCAGCCGCATGATCGGCATAATTTAAACCAATACAAATGATTTTTGAAGGACGAGCCACACAGCTAGCCCATCTTTCTGACGGATCTACTATTTTACATGTCGACTTATTAGCATCAAACCAAGTTTTCAATTTTGCAATACCATCATTACCCAAGAATTGTTCATCAAAATCGTTGGTAAAAGCTGAAACATCGTAGCGAATAGCATTTTCTACAATTGCAGGTAATTCATGATCCATATTTCCGTAACGACAAAGTTTCATTATATGTATATTTTTTTATTTAAGATTGAGTTGAAAACTCGTTAGAACTTAGGCTATACGAAGTCAGAGACTTCGCACAGCAATTACTAATTATTTAATGTTGTAAATCCGCCATCAATAGGATAGTCGCAACCAGTAATAAAGCTTGCTTCATTGCTGCATAAATACAATGCTAAAGCCGCTATTTCTTCTGGTTCGGCCATGCGGCCAATGGGTTGCGATTGTGATAATTTTTCGAACATTTCAGCTTCTTTACCTGCATAATTATTTTTCAAAAAGCCATCTACAAAAGGAGTATGTACCCTTGCTGGCGAAATAGAATTGCAACGAATACCTTCTTTAATATAATCTCTGGCTACGCTCATGGTCATAGCCTTAATAGCACCTTTACTAATGCTATATGCAAAGCGGTCTGCAATGCCTACATTAGCTGCTATTGAAGCCATATTGATTATGACACCGCCAGCTTCGCGCAGTTTTGGTATAGCTGCATAAATACAGTTGTAAGCGCCTTTTACATTTATATTAAGCACACGGTCAAAGTCGGCTTCTGGTGTGGTATCTGCTTTGCCAATATGTGCAATACCTGCATTATTGATCAAAATATGAAATATGCCAATTTTCTCAATTGTTTCTAACACCTGTTGTTGATTGGCAACATTGCAACTATGTGCAAAGGCTTTGCCACCAGCAGCTGTAATTTCTGCAACAGTTTGTAAAGCTTTGTGGTCATTTAATTCGATGATATGTATGGTAGCACCTTGCTTTGCAAATAATACCGACATTGCTTTGCCAATGCCACTACCGCCACCAGTAATGACTGCAATTCTGTTTGTAAGTTGAAACATATTTATTTAGATTTTACTTTATAGCCGCTGATGCCATACCATGTAATGACTGCAAAACAGATTAACGGAATGATATAGCCATATTGAATATTATTTGTTTTATCGCTGATATAAGCAAATATTGGAGGTAATAATGCACCACCAACAATGGACATAATAATTAAGCTACTGCCAAATTTTGTATCGCCACCCAAATCTATAATTCCTAAAGAAAATATAGTTGGAAACATAATGGACATAAAAAATGCGATGCCAATAGCTGAATAAACTGGTGTTA
>JAYWCY010000218.1:0-2485 GCA_043780175.1 Chitinophagales bacterium | reverse complement strand
TTACATATACAAGGTATGTTGATGACTTGACTTTTTCTTCACAGCAGGACTTTAAACATTTACTTAATCCCATTCTTGACATAGTTACATCGGGCAATTTTAAACTTAGCTACAGAAAGACACAATACAAAGGCAAGCAGTCAATTACAGGCGTTGATGTATTTCTAAATAAAATTGACGCACCAGAAAAAATTATTCAAAAATCGAAAATAGAAGTTGACACCAAAGCAGACTTGAAACCTTACACGATTTACTTAAACAACATCCGTGAAACGAACAGTCCGAGAAAAAGCCTGCCATCAGGACGAACAGTGTAAAAAACCAAGTAAATCAGGCATAATTTTTTTGAAAATCATCTTGATACAAATCACTCCCCAGCCGTGGTACGTGTCCCCACGTACCGCTTTAGCTTTCTCACATAACCCAATAATGGTATTGCCTTCGGCAATCATCTCTATTTCGCTTTTTGTAAGCCAGCAAAAGGCAAGTTATGCCCTTTGCCAGTTGGCAAGGTCTGCACGCCACTGCGTTCTGTTTGCCTTCGGTGATGGCAAAAAAATCTTCCCCTGTTTATTACTTGCCACAACTTCGCAAATTTGGCAAGTAACAGGGCGTATTTTTTTGGCCATAAACCTTGCCGTCCTTACCCACCCTGCATACTGGTTGCCTATCGCTGGCCAAAATGTGGCGTTTTGCTAAGCGCAAATCTTATTATAAACCTTAGAACAACTTGCCGCGTAATAGTAAAAATTGAGTTGCTAATTTGCCTTTATAATTAAGTCGTTAAAGCTAGCTGTATAGAATGTTCACTAAGGCATCCCGAATTTCAGGTAAAAGGTGTTTGCAATGCCTTACTTCAACCAACATGAATTAAAAAGATACTTCCCATTACATATACTAAATTATCTTTCCAATCACTTATTAACCACGAAATGAGCTCCTATTGCTAAGTTATAACTTATGCTATTTTATTAATAATACTTTAATAACTTTCACTGTAGTAGCAGTTTTTTGGGATTTATAGCAAGCAAATTTTAAGAAATGTATGTATCTATCTTTTATTTGGTTAATGACAAACGTCTAAAATAAGTACCATTATTGTTCTTCAACGCCCATTCAAAAGTTGCGCTTGTACTATTCAAAATTTTAATAGTACCAATATATAAAGGATCTGTTTGATCAATAATTATCATTGAATTAGATAAAAGTTGGTATTTGCTTTTATAGGTTAATCCATTTTCAAAAATACTAATATTAAAGTTTTTATCAAATAAATAGTAATCGCTGTAATTACCGTAATAAATGCCTGGTAAAGGATAAGCACCATTCCAAGGAAAAACATAATTATTATTCGTTACAGAATCTTTAATTACTCTCCAACTGCTTGTTAAAACGGATAAGGTATCCTTAGCTATAGTTATATTGTTAGTTGGAATACTATCTTTTTTACAACTATAAATAAAAGGAAGCAAACACATAATTAGAAAATATTTCTTTAATACCTTCATATAATATATTTTACGATTCGTTTCGTTATTGAGTGTATGCATTAATAAATAGTTATTAAAAACAGTAAAGCGTAAATACTTTAGAGGGCCTTATAATTATTCATATTGATAGATCAGGGTTTTACCTGCAAAAATACTTCTGCCATCATGCACCTAGTACTGCCGCCACCGTTGGTTTCGATAGTGGTAATATCTGAATGAATGATTGGTTGATAGGTTTCGATGGAAGCAATTTGTTCAGTAGTTAAACTATTGTAGGCTTGGCTACTCATTACCAAAAATTTATCACCCTTTGTATTGCATACTTGCAGCATATTACCAGCAAAATGGTTCATTTGGTAAAAACTAATAGGGATGATGGCTTTGCCGCTGTTTTCTATAGACTGAATCACCTTATTTTTCTCTTGATCATCCGTAATACTATCCAAGCAAATCACCACAAATTTATCTGCCACACACATCATCACATTGGTGTGATAAATAGGGCTACCATTTTCATCATTGGCTATAAAACTGATAGGTGTGTAGTCAAATTGCTTACAAAATAGTTGTAACAAATTTGTATCGGTTCTTGGAGATACACAAGCGTAGGCAATTTGCTTGTCTCTATCCAACACCATACTACCTGTGCCTTCTAGAAACATATTCTCGGCTTCGCTACCTGTAAAATCAATTGTGCTATTAATAATAAATTTTTCGTTGATGGCATCCAACACATGTTGCTTTCTTTCCTGCCTGCGATTTACGGCAAACATTGGGTACAAGCAAATGCTGCCATTGCCATGAAAAGATATCCAATTATTTGGAAAAATAGAATCTGGTGTGTGTGGTACTGCGGTGTCCTGCACAATGGTTACATCTATACCATTGCCTTGTAATTTTTCTACAAAAGAATCAAACTCTTGCAAGGCTTTTTCTTGCACCGATGCATCGTTACTTGCCACCTGAAAGCTATTGTTTACAGCCGTTTCAGCATT
>JAYWCY010000217.1:0-10401 GCA_043780175.1 Chitinophagales bacterium | reverse complement strand
AGCGGCAGTACGTTGAATGGTTTGAATGACAATTTTACGAGCCTCTTTGTTAGCCTTTATTTTTGCATCCTCAATAATTTCTTGTTGAATAACCAATGCTTGTGAAATTGCTTGACTGCGTAAACCTTCAATTAATTGTGCCTTCGCTTCTTCGGCAGATAAACCAGCTACTTTTTCAAGTCTGCGAATATGCTCTTCTTGATGTTTTTCTAGTTCTGTGCGTTTGATATTTACAACTTCAATTTGCTTGTTAAGGTTTTCTTTTATAACATCATTCTCCTTAATCTGTTTGTCAAGTGCAATTTCTTTTTGGTTAATCGCTAATTCTTTTTGCTTAGTTCTAGCTTCAGACTCTACAATTTTTTTGTTGCGTTCTAAAACTTCTCTCTCATAGTCAGCTTTAAGTTGTACATACTTTTCTTTCGCCTCTAATTGTTTTTCTTTTTTTAAGGTTTCGGCTCTTAATTCTGCTTCTTTAATGATAGAATTTGCCTTCGAATCGGCATCTTCCAATTGTTGTTTTGTGTTTTTAGCGAAGATAAATCTACCCGCTACAATTCCTACTATTAGTGCAAGTACACCAATTATAATTGCTAATTCCATGCTGTTGGCAAGTTTTAAAAATGGTTCAAAATCATATTTCTATTGTTGCTGTTTATTTTGGCATACAAATAACGCAACAAGTGGCGAAGGTAATTAAATATGCTTTGTAATATGAAGTGATTTTAAGAGAAGTTGTGAGATTGTAAGTTACTGATTTAATAAATACTTATAAATCGTGTAATTAATAAAAAATAGGCTTTAAACTGCATATTTTTATATATGGCTAGCTAAATAAAAAACGATCACTAATATCACAATTAAAAAAACTATTTTCAATTGTTGTCATACCTCTTAAAATTTTCAATTGCAAAAGTAGATATTGTGTTTAACGCAAATGCAATGGTATTTGCTGGAGATATTGAATTGTTTTAAGATCAAGTGTATCCATATCCGGACTATAAATAGCTGCAAAAGTGGCGAATTGCCGGGCATCTCCTTCTTTCAAATATTGTCTGAAACCATGATCACCAGAAATTACAATCATCTTATGCTTCCAGTCTGGAATTTGATTAAGCATTTCTAATACAACATTATTGCCATATTTTAGATATTCCAAATATGCTTTATTGCCTTCTTCGGTTGGTAAATCTTGATTTGCAATGATTTTTTTTGACTGGAAACTGCCATCTGGATTTCTGTAAAATATTGGGTGCGGAATTAATAAATGTGTCCAAATGAATCTGGGTTTTTTTGATTGCGTTTGTTGAACTTTTTTGAATTTTTGAATAATCATTTGATTATAGGCATCCACTGAAAATCTATCATAGCCGTCTATTTTGTTATAGACACTTTCTATGGATGAATTACGAAAAATTTGATCTAAATAGTTATCATAATAAAGTTTTATCGATGCCAGCTTTTTAGAAGTAAAAATTGTAAAGAAATCAAGGTTTACAAAATCGTAACCCAAATAATGTAGTTGGTACATCCATTTGCTCTCGTTAAGATATTTAGCCGCATACATATAGTTATTTATATGAATACTGTCGTCTAAATTAAAAAGTGAACTCACTGAATACAAGGTTACATTTTCTCGCGATGGAAGCGAGTCAAAAACAAAGAATTGGTTCTTTTTTAAAGAATCAATTAAATCATTTTTAAAATGCAAATCATTTCTTAAATACGCTGGCGAAGCGTATTCGTCCATCAAAATCCAAACAATGTCTTTGTCTTTGGGATTTGGAATAGATGGTACCATATGGTTCATAATAAGCGCATCATGTTTATGCGCTTTACTGAGATCCATTGCACCCTTAATGATACTTGAAGAGGATAATATAATAATAAATACGTTAATAAATTTATTTATCCTAGTTATTCTCAAATGAAGATATCTAGACTGTAAAATTGAACAGATTGTCCAAACGCCAATAATAGCAACTACAAGAAGTATTCTTTCTACAGGGGCAAGGCTTTTATAATTAAACAGTATTTGGCTTCCAATAGAAATATATACCCAAATTGCTAAGAGTAGGCCTTCGAAGTAGCTAACAGTTCTAAATATTTTTTTACAAACAAAAAGTAACAAGTAATTAATCGCACAATAGGTAATCCCAAAAAATAAAAAAGTACTTAATTGGAAAGACGGTAGATAAATTGAAGTTCTATATATTAAAAAAGCAAAACCAAAGACATATATAAAAAGTGGTTTTTCAAGCCAATACTTTATTTTTTCTCCCATAAAAAAAGTTTTCTATCCGACGCCTCTAAATGATGTACTTTAATGAGAGTAAAATACTCACTAAAACAGTTGATAAAATAATCTTCTGTATAATTCTTAAATATGTCTCCCCTGTGCTGTAATAAAATTTTTGTTTTACTATCTGTTTTGGGGATAAATTCTACAATGGCATAACGCGATGTGGTAGATGCAGCAAGCTGTGCAACGAATTGTAAAGGGATATTTTTGGTAATGCATAAATGATGAACTAATGCAAGCATCATAATCATATCTCCAGTAAGCCGCTCTAGTAGTGCTTTTTTTTCTTTATTTGCCCAGCCCAAGCCAGGTGAAGCTTGTGTGATATCGGCAACAACGGTTGTAATATTTTTGATGCCCATTTGCAAAAAATTTGATTGCATTTTTTCCACACATGCAATATCGTTTTCCAATGCAATCACTTCCTTAGAAAAACTAGCCGCAATTACCGAAAATTTACCTGTATTTGCACCTAAATCAATAATAGTTTTTGTATTAGCCTCAAATAGCCATTGGGACACAATGGCCACTTTATCGTCTAAATATTTTGTATCAGCAATATCATTCTCATAGTATTGATTCCAAATACTTACATCATCTGACGGTAGTCTCCAAGTTCTAATACTATTTTTAAGCAACCCTAACAAAGTTGCTAATTTTAGTGTTGTGAATCCAGACTGGTTACCCACAATTGCATCTTTCTTTTTTTGAAATTTTGAATGTAAGTGGATATGAAATAAGCAGGCGCTATTAAACCAAGATGCAATTGGCAATGCTTTGCTTACAAATGACAATGACAAACCCGATATATGTGAACGAGATAATCTTGACCACACACTACCTTTGTAGGTCATTAATGCTATTGGACTCAATATTTCTTCGCAAAATTGTCTGTAAGCTATCCACGGATCACCATTCTTGAAAAAATCAAAAGAAATTGTATCTAGTAATAGGCATTTACCTTGAAAAAAAATAAAATTATAAGGACTTGCATCTTTTAAAATCATTCCGTATTGTAAGGCTTTTTCATTGATGACAATAAAGGTTTGAACCATTTCCTGCCATTGCGAATACGTCCATTCAAATGGAAAACTTATAAATGAAATTTGCGTAGGAAAAAGAATTTTATAAAACTCATTATTTGACGAATCGTCTTCTATTTCGTCATGTGATAGCAAAAGCTTTTCATTTACTAATACTTGATAAAGCCCTGAATTAATTAAATGGTCATATTCTTTTGCATAATTATGCGCAATATATCTAACATAGCCTTGTTTTTTTTTAATTACAAAGCCTGCTTGATCTTTATATGATATTGCTTCTAATTGAATACTCAATCTAATTTATTGTTTGTGACGCTTATTCGAAAATTTTGATACGATAAACATTTTAATTTGTCTAAAAAACACAGAAAAGGTAAGAATGGCCGATAAGATTGCTTGGTAAAACAGACTGCCTGTTCCCGGATCTACGTAGAGAAGGTAATGCATTTTGGTTTAGATTTTCAAATGAGACGTTTTCTTTTACATTTAGTTTAAACTATTAAATTAGATACACTTATATTTTAATCTGCTGCTCATAAACAACAAAAATAAAAGAGGATAGTTTATAAATGTAGTATTATTTTAATTTATTTATGCTACGTTCTAAATTCTTGAGGATTTTGATTCAAGAATGTTAAACATACTTAATTTTAAATAAACCTTACTTATATCCAACTCGGATATATATATAATGTATAAAGGTATCATGTATCATTGTTAATATTGCTATTCTTATAAAATTTTTAAATAATAGTTTGTGTTTAATAATTATGCTACTATTGAAATAAAAAATTGATGGTACCGATTGCTCTGCAATGCTATTAACAATTTATCAAAGTAGCAAAACAAGTATCACTTTTAGCATATCTGTCGCCTCTTAAAATTTAATTTTTTACAGTGGTTTTTAAAAAAAATATGCTTGTTTTTAGAAAAACGATAGACTAATAAAAAAAGGCGAATCACTATTATGTGATGAAGCATAGCAGCCTCATTTTGTTAATATTTCTAATAGCCCACAGTTGTTATTTTACATTATTAATGTAAATATGACAATTATAATTAACCACTATTATTTTATTGCCTTTCTACCACTACATTTGATTATACAATTAGCTATTATGAAAGAAATATTAGGCTTGTTCATTGCATTAAGTGTAAGTACTACTGTATTATTCGCAAATACCATTGACAGCTTGCCCAAAGAAGGGAACCCAATTATTAAAGATAAATTTACTGCTGATCCAGCAGCGATGGTGTACAAAGACACAGTGTTTTTATACACAGGTCATGACGTTGCGCCAAAAGGTAAAGCTAGTTATGAGATGCATGAGTGGCTTTGCTATTCTAGTACCGATATGGTGACCTGGAAAGAGCATCCTAGTCCTTTGAATGTAAAAGCATTTGCCTGGGCAAAAGACGATGCTTGGGCATCGCAAGTGATAGAAAAAAATGGAAAATTTTATTGGTATGTGGCTATTTCTCACGGCACTATTCATGGCAAAGCTATTGGGGTGGCAGTTTCTAATAGCCCAACTGGTCCTTTTACAGATGCTATTGGCAAAGCTTTGATTACCAACGATATGACGACAGATACTAAAATTAGTTGGGATGATATAGATCCCACTGTTTTTATAGATGATGATGGACAAGCGTATTTGTTTTGGGGCAATACCATTTGCTATTATGCCAAATTAAAACCTAATATGATTGAATTAGACGGGCCAATTAATACAATTAGCTTGCCTAATTACACAGAAGCACCTTGGTTACATAAGCATAAGGGCTGGTATTATTTATCGTATTCGTACCAATTTCCTGAGAAAACCGTGTATGCAATGAGTAAAAGTATTACTGGTCCTTGGCAATTTAAAGGCATCATTAACGAGCTTGCTGGTAATTCAAATACCAACCACCATGCCATTATTGATTTTAAAGGTCGCTCATACTTTGTGTACCATACAGGTGCATTGGCTGCCGATGCAGGTAGCTTTCACCGTTCGGTGTGTGTAGATGATTTGTATTATAATAAAGATGGTACTATTAAACGTGTAATAATGACTACGGAAGGCGCAACGCCTGTGAAGTAGCATATCACAAAACATACATTATCTGGATTTTTAAGATTGAAATTATTACTTTGGATTTCGCTTGAGGTATATCAGTGGCTTAATGCGCTATGTTGTTAGAGTGTTTGATTCGTATTTACGAATTTTGAGAATGTAAATCTATTGTTGCTTCAACCATTACATTTGTATAAATAGGTATTGTATGCAAATATTAGAAATAACGAGTGCTAGCTTAGAGAAAGAATTTTTACAAATTAATGCAATCTTACAGGCGGGTAACCCTTACTATATCAGGCCTTTAGACAATGAAGTGAGGGATGTTTTTAATAAAAATAAAAATAAAAACTATCAATACGGCGATACCAAACGTTGGGTGTTAAAGGATAGTGCCGGCACAACTATTGGTCGTATTGCTGCATTTACCAATAGCCATTACATTAATAAAGGCACAGAATTTACTACGGGTTGTGTTGGTTTTTTTGATTGTATTGATGATCAATCTGCGGCTAATCTATTATTTGATACAGGTAAAGCATGGTTGCAAAGCCATGGTTGTGAGGCGATGGATGGACCGGTAAACTTTGGGGATAGAGATAAAAACTGGGGCTTGTTGGTAGAAGGGTTTAATGAAGAGCCTGCTTATGGTATGGCTTACAATCCACCTTATTACGAAATATTATTTACTACTTATGGTTTTAAAAACTACTATAATCAGTATTATTATAGAATGGAAGTAGATGCACCTTTGCCAGCGCGTTTCCCCGAGCGTCATGCAAAGTTTAAAACCAAGCCAGATTATACAGCAAGGCATGCCACTTTAGATAATTTGGAAAAATATGCATTAGACTTTGCTACTGTATACAATGCAGCATGGGCGCAACATGGTGAAGCAAAAGAGATTTCTAAAGCGCAGGTAATAAAACTATTTAATACTATGAAACCAATCATAGATGTACGCACCGTTTGGTTTGCCTATTACAAAGATGAACCTATTGCGATGTCTATTCATATACCAGATGTGAACCAATATTTTAAACATTTTAATGGTAAATTTGGATTGATAGAGAAGTTACGTTTGTTGTGGATGAAAAAGACGGGCCAGTGTAAAAAATTAGTTGGCTTAGCATTTGGTGTAGTGCCTAAATATCAAGCATTGGGTGTAGATAGTTTTATGATTTACGAATCGGCTTTGGTAGTGCAAAATAAAGGTTGGTATAATAGTTACGAAATGGGCTGGGCTGGTGATTGGAATCCTAAAATGATCAATATCTATAAGAGTTTGGGTGGCACGCAAAGCCGCCACATGATTACTTGGCGTTATATTTTTGATGAGACGAAGCATCCATTTGAAAGACATCCAGAAATGCACTATGGCAAAATAGCTGGGTAAAGCTGAATTGTGAATAAGAAAAAATTGTGAAACTAGTTTTAATTAGTAGAATAAAACAGTATCTTAGACAGCTAACGATAAATAGTATGGCATTAAAATTTATAGATCACGGTACACCAGAGTACAAGCAAATGATTGATTTGAGGCTGCAAATTTTGCGTGCCCCACTTGGTTTAAATTTTACAAAAGAAGATTTAGAAAAAGAGCAGAAGGATATTTTGCTAGGCTGCTTTGATGAAGACAAACTAGAAGGCTGTTGCCTGTTAACAGAAATAGAACCAGGTACAGTAAAATTGCGCCAAATGGCAGTTTTAGATGGCTTGCAAGGAAAAGGGATAGGTAGAGTACTAATGAACTTTGCCGAAAATATTGCAAGAGATGCAGGGTATAAAAAGTTAACTATGCATGCACGTAAATCTGCATTGGGTTTTTATGAAAAGCTAGGATATTCTATTTGCAGCGATGAATTTGAAGAAGTAACGGTACCACACTATGAGATGGAAAAACAATTAATATAAGCTTTGTTACTAGTAAACAGAAAAGCGGCTTTACATAAATTGTAAGGCCGCTTTTTATTTGCTACTATGGTATTATTATTTGGCTACTGCCGATAAATAATTGCTTAATCTATTAATAGCATCTGCAGCAATTGTTATTTGTTCTTGTGTTTCTTTCCAATCTCTTTGTTCAATGGCTTCTCTAATGCCAGGCATTGTTTTTACACCATAGCCAGTGTAAAAGCCTGGCGCATAAATAGTGTGTTTAAACCAGGCTCTTCTTGGTAGGCCAGTTGGTGATAATAATTGCTGTTCAGCTTGAAACAACGCTTTGTTCATCTTGTCTTTATCAGCTTCTGTAGCAGATAATTTGCTCCAAGCTTTAGCCAGTTCATCAGAACTTTTATCTAAGCTTTTCAAAGCATTTTGTACAGGTGAAAAATCTATAAACGGAACCTCCGCTTTTACAGTTGGTACTTTTAAATTATCTATTGGGTCGGCTGCTAATACATAGGTTTTATTTTGTACCAATTGGTTTTCAAGTTCAGTACTTTCTCTCAAAGTATTGGTCATGTCTAGCAAGTCTGCTACATAGCCATTAATGGTTTTGGAAAGGCTTCTAAAATCAAAAGGTAATGCGTCAGCATTTGCTAGGCGCAAAGCGGCTCGGCCAGCTGTTTTCGATAATGCGATTCCATATTCAAATGTTGGATCTTTAAATCGACTGTAATCATCATAACTATCGTAAATAGAATGGTACTCACCACCTGGGCCCTCACCACCATAACCAAGATCTAATGTACTTATGCCAAGGTGTTGTAAAAAAGAAGAATAATCAGAGCCAGAACCAAGTGCATCAAGGCTAAGTGTTTTTTTTGCAAATAAATCTTTTTTCGCTTTTATATTTTTTGCAGTCGCAATTTTTTCAGCTTTTTGTCTTTCAAATACGCTTACATTGGTTTGTGGGTCTGCTACATCTTTACTTATTTCATCCATTAAAGTTTCTAGTGCATGCGAGCCGCCAGCTTCTAAAAAACCACGGCTATTGCCATCAGAATTAATATAAGCCACTACTTTTTGTTGCAATTCGGCAGCATGATCTTCTACCCACTCGGTACTGCCTATTAAGCCTGGTTCTTCCGCATCCCAGGCACAGTAAATAAGCGTTCGTTTTGGTTTCCAACCGGTTTTAAGTAATTCACCAATAGATTTTGCTTCTTCAAGTAATGCCGCTTGGCCACTAATAGGGTCACCAGCGCCATTTACCCAAGCGTCGTGGTGGTTACCTCTTATTACCCATTCATCAGGAAATTGAGAACCTTTAATTGTTGCTATTACATCATTTGCAGGTCGTAATTGCCAGTCAAAATCTACTTTTAAATGTACTTTCGCTTTGCCTGGTCCTATATGGTAAGTAATAGGTAATGCACCCATCCATTCTTCTGGTGCCACAGGGCCTTCTATTGCTTCTAGCAAAGGTTTTGCATCGTGATAGCTAATAGGTAAAACTGGTATTTTTAATAAGTTGGTCGCCTCGCTTCTATCTAGGCGCTTGGCATTTGCGGTAGCACCAATATTAGGGGTCAATGGGTCGCCAGGGTAAATTACCATATCCATAATACTGCCACGTTGTACACCAAATTCATTTTTAAAAGCGCCTTTAGGGTATACGTCACCAGCTGTGTAGCCATCATCTTTTGGATCGCTGTAAATGATACAACCAACAGCACCATGTTCTTGTGCCACTTTAGGTTTAATACCGCGCCAGCTTTTACCATATTTAGCAATCGCAATTTTTCCCTTTACACTAATTCCTAATTTTTCTAATGTTTCGTAATCTGCAGGTAAGCCATAATTAACAAATACCAATTCTGCGGTTACATCCCCGTCGGCACTCCAACAGTTGTAGGTTGGCAATTGCCCGTCTTGACCCGAAGTGGCATCTTCTTTTAATGCCGGTTCTTTAAGTAAGGCTTTATAAACTGTTGGTGATACCATTTCTAATACACGCGTTTTTGGTGTAGGAAATAATACTTGGTAAGTTTCAATTTTTACATCCCAGCCCCAACTTTTGTACTTATTGTAAATAATATCTGCTACTTCTTTACCACCCGCACTGCCTACATGGTGTGGCTTTGCCGATAATTCTTTGATAGTTGTACCAATATTTTTGGCACTTAAAGCAGCATCAAATCGTTGTTCAGTTTTTAATTGCTCTGCAGCAGACTTGTCCGAGAAACCAGAAATATTTTTGGTTTGGGTAAAGCCAATACTTGTAGTGGTAATCAATGTGATTGATAATAATATTTTCTTCATAATGCGTGTAGCTGATTGAATGGCAATATAATTCTTAAATAAATAGCAATAGGTAAATCCCGATAAAATGAAAAAAATGGGTAATTATTAAGTAATTGGCCATGTATGATGCCTTTAAATATCTCTATCTCAGGCGTTAAAAATTGTAATTCAAACCTTAATTTTTAGTAAATATTTTCTGGCATTATTGATGCAGTATCGTTTTCATAAAATTACTGTTATGAAATTCTTTACCACCGTTATTCTAGCTACCGTAAGCGTTTTATTGTCTTTTAAAGCATTTAAAGCAAAATTTTCTAGCAAGATAAATAGCAAGTATTGCGGAGATGATTTAGGATTTGAATAAGTATTTTGTGCTGGTAGTTAGTAAAGTTATTTTTGTACAAACAATTAAAATTAGCTTACCATGCAATTGAAAAATGTATTCATACACCATGTGTATTTCTGGTTAAACAATCCAAATAGTGTAGCCGATACCGCAGCTTTGATAGCTGGGCTTGAAAAACTAGCCACTTGTGCCACCATTCAGCAATATCATATTGGTAAGCCCGCCACTACAAGCAGAGATGTTATTGATGGCTCTTATGCTATTTCTTGGTGTTTATTTTTTACTAATAAGGCTGATCAAGATAATTATCAAACTGATCCAATTCATTTACATTTTATAGAAACCTGTAAGCATTTGTGGTGTAAAGTGGTAGTCTATGATAGTATTGATGTGTAAACGTGGTAAAATAATCACCGTATAGGCTGAGAATGGTTGAAAACATGATTTTTAATTGTTCAA
>JAYWCY010000216.1:0-4683 GCA_043780175.1 Chitinophagales bacterium | reverse complement strand
CATACTGCCTGACGCAATTGTGCTTGAACTGATGAGTGTTGTATTTGCACCGTTACCAGTATTAGATAAAATATTGAATGAAGCGTGTGGCTTGGCACCTACGTATAGTTGCTGGGCCACTGCGTTGCTTACACAACCATTGGCATCAGTTACTTTCAGTGTTACATTATGGTCGCCGTAGATAGCGTATGTTTTTGTAACATCTTTTGTAGATGCATAACTACCATCATTTAAATCCCATAAGTAACTGTATGGTGCTGTACCGCCTGCAGTGGTATTGGTAAATACAAACTTATTGTCGGTTACACACTGTCTGTTATTATTAATGGAGAAGCCAGCATTAAGTGTACAAGGTGCTGGATTAACAATTGCTGCATACACTGAAATATCTATCGTAGTTTTTGCTGTTCCACAAGCATTAGAAACCGTGTAAGTAATAGTAGTAGTACCCATAGTTACGCCACTTACAATACCAGCCCCATTAATGGTTGCTATGGCAGTATTAGCGCTTGACCATACGCCGCCACTGGTAGTATTTGTTAAGGCAACAGAACTATTTACTTGGACACTATTTGGTCCATTAATAGCTGATGGCATTATTGGTGCATTTGTTACAGATAATACTAATGAAGCTGTACTATCGCAACCAGCTGCATTGGTTAGATGCGCAGCATATGTGCCTGCAGTACTGTAGGTAGCCCCATTAAACATATATGTACTACCAGAACAGATCGTTGCATTGGTAGTAGATGCTGTAGAAACACAGTTCGGATTAACTGTAATCACAATGCTTCTACTAGAAGAACCACAATTATTAGTTACCGTATAAGTTATTGTCGCCGTTCCTACTGCTACGCCTGTAACCACACCACTTGCGTTCACCTTTGCAATTGTTATATCAGAACTAGCCCATACACCACCAGTTGTGGCGTCAGTTAGTGTGGTATTTGCGCCCATATTTACAGAAGTAGTACCACTAATTGCAGCAGGTTGTGTAGGTATATCTGTTACAGTTACAGTTTTAGTTACACTATTAGTACCACACGCATTTACAGCAGTTAAGGTAACCGTATATGTATTTGCAGCAGTGTAAGTATGCATAGCATTTGTTGTAGATACCGTTGTAGTACCATCACCAAAGTTCCAATTGTAAGTAGGTGTGGTACCAGTAGTTGCATTGCTAAATGTGAATACATTAGTAGCTAAACATTGTGAAGCTGTATTAATTGTGAAGTCAGCCGTTGGGCTTACGCAAACTGGTAGAACCGCAGCAGCTGTAACAGTAACAACCTTTGTTACACTTAATGAGCCACAACCATTGGTAACTGTGTAGCTAATAGTTGCTGTACCAGCACTAATACCTGTTACAAAACCGTAAGTATTTATAGTTGCAACCGCAGGATTAGCACTAGACCAAACACCACCAGTTGACGTTGTAGACAATGTAATAACATTACCAGCAACAACATTAGATGCACCGCTAATTGCAGCAGGCTGCGCAGGCAATGGATTAACAGTTACTGTTTTAGTAATCGTATCCTTACCACATGCGTTAGTTGCAATCAAGGTAACAGAATAAGTATTTGCGCTTGTATAAGAATGAGATGGTGAATTACTTGTAGAAGTGGTACCATCACCAAAATTCCATACGTAAGTAGCGCCACTAATTGTTGTGTTCGTAAATGCAAAAGCATTACTAGGTAAACATTGTGTTGCATTATTTATTGTAAAGCTGGCTGTAGGCGCAGTACAATATGTACCATTACCTGGAACAACAATTGTTTTAGTAACCGTATCGCTACAACCGAAATTACCAGTTGCAATTAATGTTACGATATATGTACCTGGTGCATAGTAAATAGGGCCTGGATTAACTAAAGTTGAAGTTGTTCCGTTTCCTAAATTCCAATTGTAAGTTAACCAACCTCCACTAATTGTAGACGTGCTAGAGAACGTAATACCAGAACCCGTACCAGAATTGCCATATACATCAAACGCAGCAATAGGTTTAGCACCAATATAAATTTGAACAGTAGAAGCATGTGCTTCACAACCTCTGCTATCTTTTACTATTAATGTAACATCATGCTCACCAGCAGTTGCATAAGTGTGTGTAGGATTTTGCGTGTACCCATAAGTACCATCATTAAAATCCCATAAGAATGTGTAAGGACCAGTACCACCAGTGAAATTACCAGTGAATTGATATTGGTTGTTAGTAACACACTGTGCAATTTGATTAACACCAATTGAGGCAGTCATATTACAATTAGGTGCAACTGAATATTTATAACCAGCATCTATTGTTGGGTTATTTATATCTAGTGGATTGGTACTAGCGGTATTTAATACAACCACGGGCGAAATACCTGTTGATGGATTCGCATCACTATTTAGATCAGTTTGTGGTGTAGTTGTTTGCAGAGTTATTGCCCCGCCATTTACTGTGGTAGGGAATTGAACCTCATAATTACCACTATTCAATTTAGGGAAATTATAATAACCTGGATTGCCTAAGCTATCATTGGCAGTAACTGTAGTAGCAACTTGTACAAACGTACCAGAGCCGTTGTCTTGCAACAAATTAACCGTAACGCCATTAATACCGTTGGTAGTAGATTCATTTTGAATACCATCACCATTTGTATCTACCCATACATAATTACCGATACTACCAATATTAGTTTTATAACCTGCATCAATTGTAGGATTGTCTTTATCTAAACCAGTTCCATTAGCAATGATTGCTACCACGCCACTATAGCCTGTTGCTTTGTCCGCATCATTATTACCATTCACTTTTGGTGACTGATTAGTAACATCACTGATATGATAATTTCCGATTGATGTTGGGAACTTAACGATGTAATTACCATTTAATAATTGAGGGAAATGATAATAACCAGGATTGCCCAAGCTATCCGTTATAGTTAGCATTGAATCTACAGGCATGAAATTACCTGAGCCATTTTGTTTTAATAAAATAACTTTTACGCCATTTACCCCATTAGAAGCTGGCTCATTTTGTATACCATCGTTGTTAGCATCATACCATACATAGTCGCCCAAACTGCCTACCGGTTGGTAACCCGCATCAATAGTCGGGTTATTAATATCCAAAGGATTGGAAGATGCAGTATTGATGACTACCACTTCACTCTTACCTGTAATTGGGTTGGCATCACTATTACCATCTGTTTGTTGTGTTTGATTTACTGGTGAAATTAAATTATGTGGTGTTGGTAAAGGAAACTGCACTTGATAAGTGCCACTATTTAGATCTGGGAAATTATAATATCCAGGATTACCGTGACTATCATTTTTCGTAATTGTAGAATCGAAAGGCACTAAAGTTCCAGATCCATTTGCTTTTAACAAAATAACTTTCACACCATTCAAGCCATTATCAGGAGTTTCATTTTGTAAGCCATCGCCATTAATATCATTCCACACATAATTACCAATACTGCCTATGTTTGTTCTATAACCAGCATCGATAGTAGGATTGTCTTTATTTAAACCATTGCTAGAAGGCGTAATGGTTACCACTTGGCTCAAGCCATGCTTATTGGCATCATTATTACCATCAGCTTGCGGTGAGGTAAATAATGAATCGCTTAATGGATAATTACCTATTGAATCTGGGAATTGAACTTTATAATTACCAGCTAATAAATTAGTGAAATTATAATAGCCTGGGTGTGTATTACCACCTGCTATAGAATCAAGGGTTGTTGTAGAATCTACTTTTACAAACGTGCCAGTGCCATTATCTTTCAATAAAATTACTTTAACAGCATTAATACCATTGGAAGCTGGTTCATTTTGCAAGCCATCGCCATTGGTATCATACCAAACATAATTTCCTAAACTACCTACAGGCTGGTAACCAGCATCTATAGTTGGATTATTCACATCCAATGGCGTAGCAGAAGACGTGTTTAAAACGACTACCTCACTGATACCAGTTTTTTGATTAGCATCACTATTACCATCAGTTTTAACTGTGGCTATTGTAGGAGATAAAATGGTTTTTCCATTGGTAGTAGGGAACTGTACTTCGTAATTACCACTATTCAAATTAGGGAAATTATAATAACCTGGCAAATTCGCAACACCACCTAAATTGGCAGTAGCAGTAGAATCTACTTTTACAAATGTGCCAGTACCATTGTCTTTTAACAAATAAATTTTTATACCATTTAAACCACTTGCAGTAGTAGTATCTTTTTGTAACCCACTGCCAATATTATCGTACCAAACATAATTACCGATACTTCCAATATTGGTTCTATAACCAGCATCAATGGTAGGATTATTCTCATCTAATGGATTATTAGATATTGGATTGATTGTAACTTGACCACTATAGCCTGTTGCTTTGTTGGCATCGTTATTATAATCAGCCTGTGGTGCTTGGTTGGTAATATCACTAATTGGGTAGTTGCCAATAGAAGTAGGGAATTTAACTTGATAAACACCATACAATAAGTTCGGGAAATTATAATAACCCGGATGGCTATTGCCACCAGAAATAGAATCGGCAGTTATAGTAGTGCCATAGAGTGCAAAATTACCAGTATTGTCTTTTTTGTATAATTGAACTGTGATACCATTAACACCATTAGTAGCTGGTTCGTTGTTGATACCATCATTGTTTGAATCATACCAAACATAATTACC
>JAYWCY010000215.1:0-5955 GCA_043780175.1 Chitinophagales bacterium | reverse complement strand
TCACTATATTACCTGCAACAGCATAGCCAGTAGTTGCAGATAAATTGAATGTTGCACCTGTATTCACCGTAAGTGTATCTACATTGTAAAAACCACCATCCGCAGTTACCATAGCATTGTTACCAATAACTACATTACCAAAATAGTGCTTTGAAAAAATATTATTAGTTGCTGCGATTGATGCATCTAGCTCAAACGTACTGCCTTTGGCAAAACTAATGGGTGGTATATTGGTAGATGTTTGTGTAAATGGTGAGAACCCACCTTGAAAATACAGTGTAGAACCAACATCGAAGAGAATAGCGCCAGCATAATAACTGGAAGTGCTAACAGATGTGGGACTATTACCAAATGGATAATCAGAAGCCAAGGCATTATTGATATAACATTTAGAACCCGCCTTAAATACAAGCGAATTTGCAATACCCGAACTATCAATTAATCTAGCATTGCCCAAGCCACCATCATTGATAATAACGGTACCAAAAACAGTACCTGTAGCTTGTGCAGTAGCAGACAGTTTTACGTTAAGATTGTAACCAGTAGCAGGCGATGTAATTTTTAAAGTACTTGTCGCATCAATTTGCAAATCATCAGAAGGACCACCATCACCATTAATAGTAAAGGTACCTGTACCAGCAGATGTTCCTCTTTGTAGTACAACATAAGCACCATTTTGTAAAATCAATTGCCCAAAGCTTTGCGTAGTAGATGTGGTAATTGCAGCAGGTATAACTGTACCTGTAGCGCCACTACCAATGTTTGTGCCATCAAATATTAGTACATCACCAATATTAGCGGTACGTGCGATACCGCCACCTCCAAGTTGCGTGTTCCAACTAGCAGAGGCATTCCAAGTACCTGTTGCACCGCCAACCCAGTAGTAGGTATTTTGTGCATAGCCTGCAAAAATTACTACCAGTAATAACCATGTAAAAACAAACTTTTTCATAATGTTTTTTTAAATTAATAAATAAAAGCAATCGATATCATTAATGCAGCCAGCTTACGCCAACGTCATTTTTTGTTATTTTCCAGGCAGGGTTGAAATGTGTGATATCATCGTTTGTTAATTGAATATGATGTATAGCCAATCGCTCATTAATAGTGTTAATTATTTGTACGTTTTTTGGAGTTATAACATATTTAAAATCATTACTTTCTTTAAAATTGGATTGATTAATTAACGAAAATCCTTTTACATCAGATAACCCATTAGTGTACAAATTATCTTTGCATATTGCATAGGTTACAGGTTCAATTTCAGCAATAATTTTACCTGTATTACCAGTGGGACGAATAATGACATTAGATACAATACTAATATTTTTGGGTGCAATAAAGGGTTTTCCTTTACTTTTATTACCATAAGCAATTTTAATAACTGGGCCAGCACAATTGACCATTGTATTATATGCAACTAATGCACTATCAGCTGGATAATATCCGTTCAAAGGAGAGCCTACTAAGCCACTCATAATAACGATACCTGCTTTAGATGCATCGTTATTACTAGCTTCTACATTTGTGATGTAATTATTAAATACTGTTTGATTGGCATTGATAATTCTAATACCGCCACTTGTTCCTCTGCCTGTTTTACCATCAAAATAATTGCCGTACACAAAGCATTTTTGTCCATGCCGTAGCACCATTTGACCATCGTTATTCACAAAAGTGTTAAACCGATAAATGTTATCCCAGCTTTTATTACTAATCACTTCTGCTTCTAAACGATGGTCTTCAAAGTAGTTGTATTCAATAATATTAAAGCCATGCGTAAAAGATGTAAAACTATCTCCAATACGCATATCCTCACCACCATTATCTGTAGGCAATGTTCGATAGCCAAAATAGTTATGATGAATATGATGATAGCTAGAAGGAGCTGTATCACTGCCATCTACATAGCCTTCTTCTTTTTTATAACGTACTACCAAGTAAGGTCCTTGATTAGTTTTACCAGTAAAATAGCAATGGTCAAGTTCGTTGTAAGTACCTTGCAAACTAATCCAGTTATTATTTACCATTACATCTTTTGGGGTATAATTACTCACCGCACAATTGGTAATTCTACAGTGATTGGCTTCTGTGCCAAATGACAAAACATCGCCTTTTGTTAAAGTAGATTCGCCTTCAAATAAAAAACCTTCTGTTAGCAAATAATCACCATTTAGCATTAACTGCGAACTACCTGTAAATACAGCTTTCCCAGCAGTTTCTGCCTTTAAAATAATTGGCTGGTTTGCTATACCCTTTGTAGTGGTACAAAAATTTATAACTACATCGTTATAAACACCATTTTTCCAAATAATAACATCCCCAGCAACAGCTTTTCCTAGTACAGTTTTCAACTCTAATGCACTGCCTACAGTAAACTGCGCAGCATTAGTAATTAAAGTGATTGGTAAAAATAGGATGACTAAAAAAAGCTTCATATTGATTTTGTATTTGCTGAATAAACTGTTTGAGTACAAGTGTCCGCCTTAGGCGGATCTACAGCTTGGCTTTAGTAGAAAGCTGATTATATAAATAACTATTTAAGAAAAGTATGTACCGCCGTTAATATCAATATTTGTTCCTGTAATAAAACTGCTTGCATCGCTTGCTAAGTAAGCCACTAAATCTGCCACTTCATCCGCATTGCCTTGCCTGCGTAAAGGCGTGCCATTAGCAACTGCTGTACGCACTTCTGGCTTAGTAAATGTATCGTGAAAAGTAGTCGCAATCATACCAGGATCAACCGCATTTACACGAATGCCTTGTGGCCCGAGTTCTTTTGCCATAGCTCTTGTAAAAGTGGCAACAGCGCCTTTTCCAGTTGCATAAGCAGACGCCCCAAAGCCGCCGCCATCGCGGCCCGCTTGTGACGAAAAGTTAATAATAGCACTACCAGCAGGCATATAAGGCACAACATATTTAGTGGTTAAAAAAGCTGATTTTACATTAACGCTCATTACAAAATCCCAGAAATCTTCGTCCATATCTGCCAATAGTTTTCGAGCTACCAAACCACCAGTAACATTTACCAAAACATGAATATCTTTACCAAACGCTTTTTGTGCTTCTGCC
This sequence comes from Chitinophagales bacterium, assembly GCA_043780175.1. Lineage (GTDB taxonomy): Bacteria > Bacteroidota > Bacteroidia > Chitinophagales > Chitinophagaceae > Parasediminibacterium. The sequence goes on along the minus strand of JAYWCY010000215.1, from coordinate 2,883 downwards.
ACTAAATGCCGCACATCAGTAGCTTTTGTAACATCTGCCTTGATAGCAATGGCTTCGCCACCAGCAGCCTTTATTAAGGCAATTGTTTCATCTGCAAGAGCAGTATTGCTTAAATAATTAACTACCACTTTAGCACCTTCCCTTGCTAATTTTAAAGACACAGCTCTACCAATATCCCTTGCGCCACCTGTTACTATTGCTACTTTGTTGTTGAATATCATAATTGAAAATTTATAAAGTGATTGATTGTTTTTTTGAAGTGATAAACGTGACACTAAGCCATGCTAATGGTACTAAAACACTACCCAAAATGAAGAACGACACATAGCCTGTTTTGGTAATTAAAGGCACCGATAATGTGGTAAACAATGTGCCAATAACAGCTGCTGTGCCGCCCATACCAGACACTGTACCTACGTTTTTACCACTAAAATAATCTGATGGTAAAGTTTGCACGTTACCAATTAAGAACTGAAAACCAAATAAAGTTGCACTGATTAAACCAATGGTAAGATTGATATGCTCTTTCAACGATTCAAGATAAAATGCAGTGATAGCAAGCGATAGCAGCATAATAGTACAACCTATAGTAAAGGCTTGTTTGCGTGCAGTAGCAGCATCTGTACCGTGCTTAATTTTTTGCGAAGCCAAATAACCACCCAATAAACCACCAATGGCAGCAAACAAATAAGGTACCCACGCAAAAGCACCTACCTGCTTAATATCGAAATGAAATTGCTCTTTTAAAAATGTAGGCAACCATGTTACAAACAGCCACCAAACTGGATCGATAAAAAACCGTGAAGATAAAATGCCCCAAGTATTTTTAAAGCGTAATAATTCTCGCCATGTATATTCTTGAGATTGCTGTTTAGATACAGGATTCAAGGCTTCATCGCTCAAAATATGTGCTTGTTCATCGGCAGTAATCCAAGGGTGTTTATCGGGTGTGGCTTTATTAATTAATAGCCAAGGAATTAACCACAACAACCCTAAAGATGCAATACCAATAAAGGTAACACGCCAACCAAAACCTAAATATAAACTAGCAATAAAAGGCGCTGCAACTACAGACCCTAACGATGCACCTGCACCAAAAATACCTTGCGCAATACCACGCTCACGAGCAGGAAACCATTCAGCATTGCTTTTGGTAGCACCGGGCCAATTACCAGCTTCACTTAGGCCGAGAAAAAATCTGAAAATACCAAATGATGATAAGCCCTTTGCAAAAGCATGTAATGCAATCGAAACACTCCAGCCAACAATAGACACAGCCATGCCTAAACGTGTACCAATTGCATCCATCATTTTACCAGTCAAGGTTTGCCCCAGTGCGTAGGCAATCATGAAAAATGTGGTGATGTATGCCAAGGCATTCTTGTTATCAGCATCAGCAATACCAAACTCTTTATAGATATATGGCCACATGATATTAATGGCACTTCTGTCAATATAATTAATGACAGTTGAAAGCCCTATTAAAGCAATAATCCACCAACGTAAGCCTTTAATTTTTATCACTGATTAAGGATGATTAAAATGAAAAAATGATTTTTAAATTTTATTTATCGTTATACAATTCAATATTAGTAAGGCTTTAGTTGCACCATTTACCACATTATTAATGTACACCTTTGTGCCACTAACTTTTCCTTTACTGCTTACCAGCGTCACATTAATACCATAGCCTTCAGCATTTACTTCGCATTGGTTGTTTTTAAACACATTATTATTTCCCCAACCATTTGCGGCACAATGCACTTGAAAGCCATCTTTTAAAATAGAGCCTTCAAGATTAAAGCCCTTATTGTTTTCTATCAAGTAACCATTGCCTTTTACATCCATCCAACTATCGCCACTATTGGCACCGGTAATACCTGTTGCATCAAAGTAATTACCACTCACTAAGCCGCCTGTACTACCTTCTTTTACATCAATACATTCTGCGGTTATGTTTGGACCAATATGGTTATTAATAACATTGTTTGAGTCACATCTATCCTCTTTCCCTTCCGTATTTTTTGCCCAATTACTCACTGCTGTACCCAAGTAAACACCTTCGCCATAATCAGCAGTTTTTAAACCAGTGTTAGAAATATTGCTGTTCTGTAAAATGTTGTGTGTAGAAAATTTTCTAAAGTGTACAGCTTCTTCACCAATATTGTAAACTCTAATACTATCAATCAAGTTATAATTACCTCCATCGCACATTAAACCCTTTAAACCATTAGTAATTGAGATGTTTTTTATTACCCAATAATTCGCTTTTAAGTGCAACACATAACCAGTAACAATAGTGCCACCATTTAACACCACTTTTCCTTCACCTCGTAAAACTATAGGTTTTGTTGCAGTACCACTTGCCAATACAGATATAGAAAAATTACCTGAGTAACTACCCGCTTTTATTATAATTTCATCGCCGGGCCTTGCAGCTTGTAAGGCCTGATGCAATTGATTTTCAATAGCAACAGTTATTATTTTACCATTATTATTTGGCATCAAGAAAACCATGAACCATATGAGTAATTGTATCATGATGCTTATTGCTTAATCATTTTCTGTGAAACAATTTGTTTATCATTATTCAATAACTGAACCGTGTAAAGCCCAACTGTTAATTCTTTTACTGATACACTAATATTACCTTGATTTGCATATGTAATTTTTATAGCTTTTACTACCTGACCAATACTATTGATGATGTTGATTGAAGCTTGTTCATTGGTCGCTTTTTTAAACGTGATTTGTAAAACATCCAGCACAGGATTGGGTGACAAATGGAGCAACAATTGATTAGTAGTCACCAAAACTGTAACTGTAGCAGAATAAGAAAATGAGCCATCCTTATTTACGAGCTTTAATCTGTAATAATTAATA
>JAYWCY010000214.1:0-2446 GCA_043780175.1 Chitinophagales bacterium | reverse complement strand
GGATGTTCGCTGGCTGACTCTGCCCCTGCCGAGTTGTTTAAAGCCTTTAAAGAGCAACATAAGGATCATTTAGTGATATCTTACATTAACTGTACAGCAGACATAAAAGCACTGAGTGATATTATTTGCACAAGTAGTAATGCTGAGAAAATAATTGACAGCTTACCAAAAGACCAACCCATCATTTTTGCACCAGATAAAAACTTGGGTGGTTATTTGAATAAAAAGACGGGTAGAAACATGCTACTTTGGAACGGTGCGTGTATGGTGCATGAGATTTTTAGCTTGGAAAAAATCACCAAATTAAAAATGCGTCACCCAAAAGCACAGATGATTGCACACCCAGAATGTGAAGAAGCCGTATTACAAATTGCAGATTATATTGGTAGCACCACACAATTATTAAAGTATGCAGTGGCTAGTGATGTGCAAGAATTTATTGTAGCAACAGAAACGGGCATTTTGCACCAAATGCAAAAGGATGCACCGCATAAAACATTTATTCCTGCACCGCCTAATAACAATTGTGCATGTAACGATTGCCCTTACATGAAACTAAATACACTTGAGAAATTGTATTTGTGTATGAAGTATGAGCTACCAGAAATTTTAATGGATGAAAACTTACGATTGGCAGCTAAAAAGCCAATGGATAGAATGATGGAAATAAGTAGAGCTGCTGGTTTGATAGGATAAAGTAATCGCTTATTAATAATGATAAAATTTATGATTTACTATGATTGTTTGCATTTAGTTTAATTTTAGCTTATATAAATCATAGTAAATCATAAATAATCTGCCTTTAAAATACCTCTTTCACAGCGTTGTAAATCACTTTTGGTTTGCCTAACGTATAGTAATGCAACACTGGCACACCAAAAGCTTTTAGTTCTTTACTCTGTGCAATTAACCATTCTGTACCAACTTGTTCACAGTCAGCATCAGTTTTACATTTCATAATAGCATTACTTAAATCCGTAGGAATATCTACATGAAATATTCTTGGTAATACAGACAATTGTTTTTTGTTAGTTAATGGTTTTAAACCTGGTATAATAGGCACTGTAATGCCCATATCTCTACATGTTTTTACAAACTCAAAAAACTTTTTATTATCAAAAAACATTTGCGTCATTATGTAATCTGCGCCAGCATCTACTTTTTCTTTCATACGTTGCAAATCAATTTCTAAGTTTGGCGCTTCAAAGTGTTTTTCTGGATAACCTGCGACACCTGAACAAAACATGGTTTTACCACCATTTTTTATGTCTTCATCAATATAAATACCATGATTCATATTGGTAACTTGCTTTAATAAATCAATACCAAATTTATGGCCATCAGCTTCTGGTTCAAAGCTTGCTTCATTTTTTGCTGCATCACCACGCAATACCAATACATTATCAATACCTAAAAAATCAAGATCTATCAATGCATCTTCAGTTTCACGTTTAGTAAAGCCACCACAAATGATATGTGGTACTGCATCAATTTGGTAGTGGTTCATTACCGCTGCGCAAATACCTACCGTACCTGGTCTTTTTCTTACTTCTACCTTTTCAAAAGTACCATCCACTTTCTTTTTAAACATTGTTTCGCTACGGTGATAAGTAACATTTATCCAACTTGGTTTAAAATCCATTAATGGATCTAAATGATCGTAAATAGTAGTAATAGTTTTACCTTTTAATGGCGGTAATACTTCAAAAGATACCAAGGTATCTTTAGCCTGAGCAATATGATCTGTTACTTTCATCTTTTAAATTATAGGGCTGCAATATAAACCAATGATTAAAAGATTGTAGTTATTTGAATGAGTTTACCTAATATAAAGTCTAATAATACTTTACAAAAGGTTTATTTTATTATTATTTGAAGGTTTTATCTATTTGGTAAACAATCTATAAAATCAGCATATTGATTTTATGCAGTAAGTAAGAACGTCTATTTTTGTTAAAATAGAATTATAGTGAGCTTAACCATACATACAGAAAATTTACAAAAAAGCTACAAAGGGCGTACGGTTGTTAATAAGGTTTCGGTAGAAGTAAAGCAAGGTGAAATTGTAGGTTTATTAGGACCAAATGGAGCTGGTAAAACTACTACTTTTTACATGGTAGTTGGTTTAATAAAGCCAGACGAAGGCAAAGTGTACTTAAATGAAGTAGATATTACAAAATTACCCATGTATAAAAGAGCCCAAATGGGTATTGGTTATTTGCCTCAAGAAGCCAGTGTTTTCAGAAAGTTAAGTGTGGAAGACAATATTATGGCTGTGCTAGAAATGACGAAATTGAACAAAAAACAACGTCATGAAAAATTAGAAACATTACTAAGTGAGTTTAACTTGCACCATGTGCGAAAAAATAATGGTGATAGTTTAAGTGGTGGTGAAAGAAGAAGAACTGAAATTGCTAGAGCATTAGCTGTTGACCCAAAATTTATT
>JAYWCY010000213.1:0-4906 GCA_043780175.1 Chitinophagales bacterium | reverse complement strand
GTTCGTAATTACCCGCAATAATGGCTATATGATGAATCGCTTTTATTGTCATCCTGTAACACTTGGTTTTATTTTCACATTAATCTCCTTCCACCCTTTCCCCCAATCACCAGCAATTTCTAAATCACCTAATTCAACAAGCTTTCTAATGCGCCAAACTAAGAAAACATCACCAGTCTTTATTTTGGTTTTACTAAAAATATTGCTCATAATTTTACTCAGCTTTTGTAGCTCTGAAGTAATTACGGTCAACATTTCAGCATCATATTGGTCATAACCTTTGCTCACTATTTTTTTACCACCTTCTAGTAATCTTACACCACTATTTTCACGACCCAATTTCAACCATTCATCAGGATCTATTTCAAACTCACTTAAAGTAATTGGTCTTGCCAATTTTTTAGCTTTTAAAAACTCTTTCGGTTGAATTTCATGTAACCAAGTTGGATAAAAAATACCGCCTTTCTCATTAATAAAAGGCAAATTATTTAAATATAACACTTGTATTCTTCCTTGAAAATCTTTCAACTGCGGCATCAACCAATAATAACCACACACATCATGTTGATTTTGTCCCATCCAAATCCAAACTTCCAATTTTTCATCTTCATTCAGCTGCTTAATCAAATTAAACACCGTCATTTTATCATCCACCAAATCCATCTGCTCGGTATATGGTGAATATTGCAAGGCATTCTGCCACCAATCTCTACGTTGTTGATAACCTTCTGTTTCGTAAATATTGGCAATTGGCCCAACTGCAAAATCATCTTTTATTTGTATTACTTCACCTTCAAGCGATCCATCTAATGCAATAGCTTGTTGTAATACTGTGATGTCTGCTTCGTTAAAAACTATATGAATCATTTAAAAATTAGGAATTAAAAATTAGTAATTAAGAATTTGGCTTACCCTTAGTTGAATGTATTATTGAACCTAAAATCTTTAAAACTTCTTCACAGTCTTTTAAGAAAGATTCAGCTAATTTCTCTTCTAAAAAATCCCCTTCTTTTAAAAAGCCTTATCCAATATTTTGTTTCCCTTACCTCTCTTTAGGCTATTTCAAGTTTATGTGTAAAATCTTTTCTAGAAGAACCTCCAATTGCCGCTTCAATATTTGCCCCAATTGAAGTGCCACTTCTTAACAATTGTGAACACAATTCCCTTTTTACTTTATTATCCCTTAAATGTCGAAAGAGTTTGAGAATTCTTAATGAAAATTGAAAACTCTTTTCAAGTATCACATTTTCAGTCTTAATCAATTCTTAATTAAGCAACATCCTCCACCAAATCCAGCTCAAACCTCAAATTATCAATAATAAAATCTTGACGCTGTGGCGTATTTTTACCCATATAATATTCCAGTAAATGTTGAATATGATCGCCTTGTTCTAAAATAACAGGCTGCAAACGCATATCACTAGTAATAAAACGCTCAAATTCACCTGGACTAATTTCACCCAAACCCTTAAATCGAGTGGTTTCTGGCTTGTTGCCTAACTTTTTAGTAGCTGCTTGCTTTTCGGTTTCATCGTAGCAATAAATAGTCTCTTGCTTATTACGTACCCTAAACAATGGCGTTTCTAATATGTATACATGACCACGTTTAATTAAATCAGGAAAAAATTGCAAAAAGAATGTCATAATCAATAATCGAATGTGCATACCATCCACATCGGCATCAGTAGCAATTACTACATTGTTATAACGTAACCCTTCTAACCCATCTTCTATATTTAAAGCATGTTGCAATAAGTTAAACTCTTCATTTTCGTACACCACCTTTTTGGTTAAGCCATAACTATTCAAAGGCTTACCTCGCAAACTAAAAACCGCTTGCGTATCTACGCTTCTTGCCTTAGTAATAGAACCACTTGCACTATCTCCCTCAGTAATAAAAACGGTACTATTTTTTTGATTCAGAATGAAATCTTCTCTGTTTTTTACAGGCGGTTCATCGTTAAAATGAATACGACAATCACGAAGCTTTTTATTATGTAGATTGGCTTTTTTAGCACGTTCGTTGGCTAATTTCCTTATGCCACTTAGTTCTTTTCTTTCACGTTCACTTTGCTCAATTCTTTTCTTAATCGCATCGGCAGTTGTTGGGTTTTTATGCAAGAAATTATCCAGTTCTTTGCTCAAAAATTCCTGCACAAAGTTCTTCATGCTTTTACCGCCTTCACTCACATTTTGAGAACCTAATTTGGTTTTTGTTTGACTCTCAAACACAGGCTCTTGCACTCTTACAGCGATTGCTGCCACTATACTTTGCCTAATATCGGCCGCTTCATAATCTTTCTTAAAAAAGTCACGAATGGTTTTTACATACGCTTCTCTAAATGCCTGTTGGTGCGTACCACCTTGGGTAGTAAACTGGCCATTTACAAACGAGAAAATATCTTCGCCATAGTCCCCATTGTGGCTCACGGCTACTTCAATATCTTCACCTTTTAAATGGATAATCGGGTAACGCAATTCATCTTCTGGCGTTTTACGTTTCAGCAAATCCAACAAACCATTTTTACTTACATAACGCTTATTATTAAATGTAATTACCAGCCCAGCGTTTAAGTAGCAATAGTTCCATAATTGGTTGTCAATATATTCGTGCAGGTAATGGAAATTTCTAAACACAGTTTCATCTGGAATAAACGATACCTCCGTGCCATTTTCCTGAGTAGTAGTGGTTTCTTTATGTTCTTTGGTTAAAATACCACGTTCAAATTCGGCAGTTTTTTCCTTACCATCTCTAAAGGCCGTAACTTTAAAATAACTACTTAATGCGTTTACGGCTTTTGTACCTACACCATTTAAGCCCACACTTTTTTGAAATGCCTTACTATCGTATTTGGCACCCGTATTAATTTTACTTACCACGTCCACCACTTTACCCAAAGGAATGCCACGACCATAGTCACGAATGGTCACTACTTTTTCCTTCAATGTAATATCAATATGTCTACCAAAGCCCATCATATGCTCGTCAATACAGTTGTCCATCACCTCTTTCATCAACACATAAATGCCATCATCAGCCGCTGCACCGTCGCCTAGTTTACCAATATACATACCTGGTCTCAAGCGTATATGCTCACGCCAATCGAGACTTTTAATATCACTCTCGTCGTAATTCGCTGCTTTTACTATTTCTGCCATAACTTTATTTTATTATTTCACACAACGCTACAAAAGATACAACGACCGCAAAGAAATTTACTAATCACAAGACTTGGTGTACTTAGTCTTCTTTGTTACTTTGTGTAAAACTTGCCTAATCTTGCAAGAAACACTATTTCTTCACAACAACAGTATCATTTTTTTAACAACTTCAAAAACTTTGTGCATAAACCTTTTGGTCATAGGCTTTTCAGCACAATAAAGAAATTTCTATTAGTTTTACCGCATCGGTAATACATTGTCACATATAGAAACAAATTTAACTGCCATTGCTGCATCAGCCACCAAAAAACAAGCTGAAAATGATGCATTTGGTACTTATTTAAAGTCTGCATCTCAGCCAGAAATCATAGACACATTAGTTAATTCTCTAAATGATTCTGTCTCCCAGCAAGTAGATTGCACCGTTTGTGGCAATTGCTGTAAAACATTAATGATTAATGTAACCGATGGAGAAGCTGATAATTTGTCTAATCATTTAAACAAATCAAGGCCCGAATTTGACGCTCAATTTCTTGAAAAAGGTAGCAGTATGATGGTTATCAATAAAATGCCTTGTCATTTTTTAAACAATAATAAGTGCACGGTGTACGATTATCGGTTCGCAGGTTGCAGAGAATTTCCTGCCTTGCATTTACCCAATTTTACCAAACGCTTGTTTACAACGTTTATGCATTACGATCGCTGCCCTATTATTTACAACGTAGTAGAACAATTAAAAATTGAGACAGGGTTTATATAAAAATGATGGCAACATCAATTCATAGGACTTTAAAATAGAATGCAAATTTTTACACTATGCATTTAAATTAAATAAGAAAAATTCGTATATGTCCTTACGAATCAGTGTCATCCGAGTTCCTATCGACCAAATTAAAATAAGTTTTTAGGGCACCAATCACCGTATTTGTTACCTATTAAAAAACCTACCAAAAATTCGTGAGACCCATGACTCACAGAATTAAGATTCGAGGTAGTTACATCGTAAGAATACCCAATATTAATGCTATTATTTAAATTTACGCCCAACATGCCTGCAAACCCATCTTGATTTCTATAGCTAGCCCCTACCCAAAGTAAATCTTGATATTGCAGTTTTACATTCACATCTACACCCAACGGTAGGGGGTTAATATATCTAGCCATAACACTTGGTAATAACGTTAAATCATCATTTAAATACAAGCGTGTACCAGCTTGTAAAAAAATATGTGGTACCAACCTACTATTATCTAGCTGCACTCCTGTACCAGAAAAAATAATATTCTGAGGTACTATCTGCTGGATAGACAACCCTACAAAATAATTTTTATTATACAGCCACAAACCTGCACTAATATCTGGCCTAATATTGTTTAAAGAACTACTCAAATTTACAGCTGGATCAACTGAATTATTACCAAAATCCACCTTTGAGTTATCAATACTCATTTGTGTAATACCAGCACTTACGCCAAAAGATAAATTAGTATTGGTACTAATAGCCAAATGATAGGCATAAGAACCATAAGCGGCAAAGCGATTGAGCGGACCTGTTTTATCGTTTAAAATGGTGAACCCAATACCGTGGTGCGGGTCGGGCTTTTGGTAGTTTTGCCAGTAAGGTGTACCCCTTGGGTTTTCTCCTTGTGCATGAAAACTAGTGGGATTTTCTCTTTCGCCATAATTGCTCTTTTTCAAAGGCGCATGTATGGTAAAATAAGTAGTTACGGGTGCACCTTGCAAG
>JAYWCY010000212.1:0-6660 GCA_043780175.1 Chitinophagales bacterium | reverse complement strand
TCTAATTTGAATAGTTGAAGCAGCACCAGGCTGACCACTTGTGTTGGTAACTTCCAAACCCGCAACTTTGTTTTGTAATAATTGATCAGGAGCTAAAATCGCACCCTGATTAAAGTCTTTTGCTTTTACGGATGTTACAGCACCAGTAATATCTTTCTTGCTTGGTGTTGCATAACCTAACACTACAATTTCACTTAACTGGTCAGATGCAGCAGCTTTCAAAGCTACATCTACACTTGTCTTGCCAGCTACACTTACTTCCATTTTTTCGAAGCCAATAGATGTAATAACAAGTTTTGTAGTGCCTGAAGGAACAGTAATTTTAAATGTGCCATCAGCAGCAGTTTGAGTACCCGCTTTTCCGCTACCACCTGTAGCAAGTACAGATGCATTTGGTACAGCACTGCCGTCTTTTGAATCGGTAACCTTACCAGTTACCACTTTGGTTTGGGCAAAAGCCGCTGTTGAAAACAAAAGAAAGCATACATAGAAGATGCTTTTCACAAGTTTTTTGAGGTTCATAATCGTCATTTGGTTTAAAGTGTTAATTGTACACAATCAAAAATGTCGATAAGTTCAAAGCTGAAATAAGTGACTAAAAAAAATATCTTTAGAAATACTAGAGGTGGGTAAGTATTGTAGAGTAGATATTTTTCAAATGGCTACATATTTATGTCTTTAAGCAAATCGCAGAATAAAACTAAACGTTAATGAAATACTAATGACAAATGAGAAATGAGAAAGCTAACGCAAACGTTTGCGACAATATTTGCTGGGGACAAGTTGGCACAAATACTTGCCCAAAAAAATACCAATTTACAATTAGCACACGCAGATCCTGCTTATAAATGCGGCTAAAATATTGATGGGTTTAACAGAAAAAAGCCCTTGTAAAAACAAAGGCCGTCTTAAGAAAATCTACTGGACTTTTCTACTTTAACTAAAACATATTGCAAAAATTAGTTTCAAATATTAACAATCTATCAAGCCAATAAAATCAAATTGTTAATTGTAGATTTATACGATACAATTACGAAATCCTGTGTTAAGTTATTATTAATAAAAAACTTAGTTACTTGATTACAACCTATAACTCTATTTTTGCCCGAAATAATCTAGCCTCAAATGGGATTAAATAGCATTGGCAAATTCTTTATGCCAAAAAATAAAGTGTTCTACGAATTGTTTGAACAAGTTGCCGACACTGTTTACGATATGGGTGTGCAATTAAAAAAAGTAGTAGCTGAACCTGATAGAGATAAACGTGCCCCACTTATAAAACAAGTTGAAGATCTAGAGCACAAAAACGACGATCATACACACCGAATTTTCACCGAACTTGGTAGAAACTTTATCACGCCCTTTGATAGAGAGGATATCCACTACCTAGCTACTGCATTAGATGATATTTGTGATTACATTTATAGTTCGGCAAAGAAAATCAACTTCTACAATCTAAACCCAAACGACTCTGGCATTCAAAAAATGGCGGATCTAATAGAACAAGGTTGTAAAGAAATTAAAGTGGCTGTTTATGGCTTACGCGACATGAACAACTTGCGCCAAATGACCGAAGCATTGGTAAAAGTAAATAGTATTGAAAACCAAGCTGATGATGTGTTTGACATGAGCATTGAGCTATTATTTGAAACAGAAAACGATGCAAAAGAGGTTATCAAAAAACGTGAAATTTATCAAGTGATGGAAGTTGCAACTGATAAATGTGAGGATGCTGCTAACGTTATTGAAAGTATCATCATTAAATACGCCTAACTAGCCAATAAGCTGGATTTAGATTACAGCTCATTATTACATTATTATAGTTTATATGTTTACCCTACTTATAATTATTATTATACTTGCTTTTGTATTTGATTATATCAATGGCTTTCACGATTCTGCAAATTCTATTGCAACCATCGTTTCTACAAAAGTATTAACGCCATTTCAAGCGGTTTTGTGGGCCGCATTTTTTAACTTTGTCGCCTTTTTTATTTCTAAATATTTAATAGGTGGTTTTGGTATTGCCAACACCGTTGCCAAGTGGGTTAATCCAGAATTCATCAATTTGCAAGTAATCCTTGCAGGCATTATTGCAGCCATCTGTTGGAACTTGATTACTTGGTGGTTCGGTATTCCTTCCAGCTCGTCTCATACATTAATGGGCGGTTTTATTGGCGCAGCATTGGCACATGCACATGGTTTTAGTAATGGCACTATCAATGTTATTAATTATGCCAAAGTAGTACCTACATTTCTATTTATTTTCATCGCCCCATTTATGGGCATGGTCATTGCCTTTTTTATTACCATCCTCATTGTGCATTTATTTAAAAAATCGAACCCCTACAAAGCAGATGGCTGGTTCAAAAGATTGCAATTAGTATCATCTGCTGCATTTAGTATCGGGCATGGTGGTAATGACGCGCAAAAGGTAATGGGTTTAATTGGTGCAGCCGTAATTTACTACGAGCAATCAATAGGCAGAACACTAAGCTTTAGCGACTTTGTAGTACAATATAGTTGGGTACCTTTTACAAGTTTTTTATGTATTGCACTTGGCACATTAAGTGGTGGTTGGAAGATTGTAAAAACCATGGGCACTAAAATTACCAAAGTAACACCACTAGAAGGTGTAGCCGCTGAAACGGCTGGTGCTATTACATTATTTTTAACCGAGCATTTTAAAATTCCAGTTTCTACAACACATACCATTACAGGTTCAATTATAGGTGTAGGCGCTACCAAGCGTTTAAGCGCCGTAAGGTGGGGCGTTACCGTAAACCTTATGTGGGCGTGGGTTTTTACCATTCCTGTCTCGGCATTAATGGCTGCCATTTTTTATTATATTATAATGTTCTTTTTTTAAGTCCTTTCTTTTATTAGTCATGGCTAGTAATACTATTCAACTGTGGTTGCGTCGCACACTGCAACAGCGTTACCATTACTTAACAAATAAGCGTAATACTTACACGCAATAAGTAAAATCAAATTACGCATCACACATCTATTTCTTTGTGAGCCTTTTATCCTTAGCTTCTTTGTGCGAAAATTCCTTATTTTTCCAACTTAATGAAAAAAAATATGGCAAAGATTTTAGTAACTGGTGGTTGCGGCTTTATAGGCTCACACACCATTGTAGATTTATTAGAAAATGGATTTGAAGTAATTTCAGTTGACGATAACTCACGTTCTACAAAATATGCCTTAACTGGCATTGAAAAAATAACAGGTAAAAGCATTAAAAACTACGAGATAGATTTAAAAAATTTCAATGCCACAGAAACCATATTTAAAGAAAATATTGACATTTTAGGTATCATACATTTTGCAGCTTTTAAAGCTGTTGGCGAATCGGTAGAGCAATCTTTAGATTACTACGAAAACAATTTATATTCCCTTATCAACCTCCTAAAATGCGTGAAGCAATACAATGTACCACACTTTGTATTTTCATCTTCATGTACTGTTTACGGTAATCCAGATGCAATACCTGTAACAGAACAAACACCAGAAAAAAAAGCCGAAAGTCCTTATGGCGCCACTAAGCAAATGGGTGAAAGAATTATTACAGACTTCTCAAACGTTGAAAATGCATCTAGTATTTTATTAAGATATTTTAATCCAGTGGGTGCGCACCCTAGCAATCTTATTGGTGAATTACCGTTGGGTAAGCCTATGAACTTAGTACCAGTCATTACGCAAACTGCCATTGGTAAATTACCAAAAATGATGGTATATGGAAGCGATTATGATACAAGAGATGGTAGCTGTGTAAGAGACTATATTCATGTATGCGATATTGCCCATGCACACACTTTAGCACTGCAATATTTAATGTCTGGCAAAAATAAAACCAAGTGCGATATTTTCAATTTAGGTTCTGGTGACGGCACAACCGTTTTAGAAGCGATTAACACCTTTGAAGCCATTAGCAATGTGAAGTTAAATTATGAAATGGGGCCACGCAGAAATGGTGACGTAGTTGCTATTTATGCGAATAACGAACAAGCTGTAACTGGCCTAGGATGGCAATTGAAATATGGTATTAAAGATATGATGACGACAGCTTGGGCTTGGGAGCAAAAAGTAAAAGCCGAGAATGTTTTAGGTTGATTTCACACAAAGTACACCAAGAATACAAAGCTATAAAGGCTACTACTTAATCGTAATAGCCTTTGTACATTTAATGAGTTTGCAAAAAATTACTTTGCAAACTTTGTATTCGTTGTTTCGTTGTGAGAAATCTTCTACAAATGACTATACACTTGCTTTGCAAAAGCATCTAAGCTTGGGTCTCTTGCACCCATTAATAGCAACACGCAATCATCTGTAAAGTGTGTTTGTAAAGCTGCTATTAAATCATTTCTATGTTCTACAAAAAAAGCTTGCTTACCATTAGCTTGGATATCTTCAATCAAATCATTGGCGCTAATATCTTTTACAGCAGTACCACCAGCATAAAAAATTTCACTCATCCAAATCTCGTCTTGAGGTCGTAATGCTTTAGTAATTGCTTCTACAAAATCATTACGCAAAAAACGTGTAGGACCATAACCATGCGGCTGAAACCAAGCAATCACTTTTATAGATAATGGTTGTACACCAGCAATAGCTGCGGCTACTTTGGCAGGGTTATGAGCGTAATCATCAATTACCAAAATATTACCTTTTTTACCAAGCACTTGGTTACGCCTGTAAATGCCTTTGTATTGCGCAACGGCTTGGCTACAAACATCTAAACTTACACTCAATTGATTAGCAACTGCAACCGCTGCTAGCGCATTTTCCATATTGTGTTTACCAATCGCATTTAAGGAAAAGTCAATACCATTTATTTTAAAATGTATACTCAATCCTTCTTGTAAAAAGTCCGTTGCATTATAGCCAGCAGCTACATTTGTTGAAGAAAAATCTTGCCCAACATTCTGTGAAAAAGGTGCTGCTAATTCATTTGACGCATTTACTACAAATTGCTGCGAATGGTTTTTAAAAATCTGAAAAATAGTTTGCAATTCACTTATCTCTTTATGGTCTTTATCAAGGTTTAACAGTAACCCAATTTCTGGATGATAGTTCACAATAGAACCATCACTTTCATCTGCTTCTATTACCAATAAATCACCTTTGCCTACAAATGCATTACCAATTTTACCTTGCTCTTGCAAGCGCACCAAACCTGCACCACTAATAATACTTGGTTGCAAACCAGCCACTTCTAAAATATCAAATAACATAGCAGATGTAGTACTCTTGCCACTGGTGCCACCAACTGCTATTGTGCGTTTATCGTTACTAATTAACGTCAACAATTGTGACCTAGTAATGATAGGAATATTCAAACTTCTCGCCTTCTGAATTTCTACATTGGTTTCTTCAACAGCTGCAGAAATTACAATAAGTCCGGTAGCTTCTGTAATACCACTACCATCCTGTAAAAAGCAGCTAATCCCTTCTGCGGCTAACTTCTCTTTCGTATCATTTGGTTCATCAGGATGAAAATATCTATCGCTACCAGTAACTATGTTTCCAATACCTGATAAATACTGTGCAATGGCACTCATGCCTGTGCCAGCAACGCCTATAAAGTGAAACTTACTATAACCGCTGATAGATTTAATTGACTGATTTTCCATGATTGTTAACCTCAGATTATTTGTGATTTAAGAATCTAACTATGATTGCTTTAGTTGGTGTATCAACCTTTTAAATTCTAATTTGGGTGAGCCAAAGTTGACGAGTAATCCAATATCAGAATTGGTAAGTTCTAAATAATTTAAAGCTTGCGCCAAATGGATGGGTTCTAATTGAGAAACTGCTTTTATTTCGACGATGACTTTATCATCAATAATCAAATCACAATACCGTTTTCCAATATCAACACCTTTATAAAAAACAAGAATTTCGACTTCGCTTTTATAGGGTATTTCTTGTAACCCTAACTCTATTACTAAAGCTCTATGATAGTAGATTTCAGGCAAACCGCTTTTTAAAGTATTATGAATTGTCAGTGCACAACCAATAATTTTACCTGTAAGTTCTGAATATTTGTAATTCTCATTTATTATCATTGGTAATTTCAAAATCAATCATTATCACAGTCAAATCATAAAAATCACAATTAATCAGCGGTTAAATTACTTCTTCAACCCACCAACCAATATCGCAATCATATTTTCTTCTAACGCTTTACCATTAATTTTCACCTTACTCCTATGCCAGCTTTCTATACCACTTACTGCATGTAACAGTATTAAAACTGCTGTTGGTGCATCTATTTTTTTGATCTCTTTTTTAGAAATACCTTGTTCTATAATGGCAGCAAAACGCTTTCTAAATGTGCGTCTTTGGCTTTGAAAATTGGACAAATATGGTTCACTTAAATGCTTCCATTCTCTATCGCTCACATATACTTCATCGTAATGTAAGACTATACCTGTAATTAAAAAACGCAGTAATTTTTCTATTTTCTGAATGCTATTAGTAGCCTCTGCTTCAATTTCATCCATTGTATGCATGTAACGGTTAGCTACTTCAAAGCAGATAATATGTAGCAACTCGCTTTTGCTATGAATATGGTTATACAAACTGGCAGCTTCTACACCTACCACATCTGCCAATTCTCGCATACTGGTAGCTTTAAAACCTTTCTCTTTAAAC
>JAYWCY010000211.1:0-7390 GCA_043780175.1 Chitinophagales bacterium | reverse complement strand
GAGTTACAAGAGTCTGAGAAAAAAATGCGGAATATGGCGCACATGCCCGTGAGAAATAGGGTCATCAATGCACTTGAAAAAGTTCAAGAAAAATTTGGTATCACAGACAATGGATTTGCAAATATTACTATTACAAAACAGGATATTGCCAATTTTGCTGGTACTACTTTCGAGACAGTTTTTAGGGTTATGAACGAGTTAGTAGAAGAAGGGATGATTAAAGTTTCAGGTAAAACATTTGGAATTATAAGCAATTATACAATTCAAAAAACAGGTATTAATATCTAATAATATGATATTCATTGATTTAAATAAATATATTAATAGATATCACAAATTAAAATAATTATAATTTGTTAGGTGTAAATATTAGACAGATGTTGTACAGCAGTTGCTAATAGTAACAATAATCATGATAAATAATCACCAATCATATTACCAAAGTCATCAAAAATTACAATTTATAGGTATGGATGGGCAAGCTAAATTCAGCGAATCCAATGTGCTAGTAATTGGCGCAGGTGGTTTAGGCTGTCCATGTTTACAATATTTGGTAGGTTGTGGTATTGGTACTATCGGTATCGCAGATTTTGATACGGTTTCAATTTCTAATTTACACCGACAAACATTATTTACGCTACAGGATATTGACCAATTAAAAACAAAAGTTGCTGCAAAAAAAATAGCCCAACACAATCAAAATATTGTTATTAAAACGCATCAGCTGTACGTATCAAAAGATAATATTCTAGAATTATTAATGCCATACAATATTGTAGTAGATGCGACTGACAATTTTGAAGTACGTTATTTAATTAATGATGCCTGTGTGGTTTTGCAGAAGCCATTAGTGTATGGGGCTATTCATCAAACAGAAGGTCATGTAACAGTTTTTAATTATCAAAATTCTGCAACGCTGCGCTGTTTGTTTCCTGAAAACACTAGCAGTCATGCCATAGCTAGCTGCGCAGATATTGGCGCCTATAATATTACTACAGGCATTATTGGTATAATGATGGCGAATGAAGTGGTGAAAATATTGCTGAAACACGATCATGTATTGGCTAATCAATTGTTTTGTATAGATGTAGTGACGGCTAAATCACGCACCATTAAGTTTAAGCAATTAGCAGAAAGTATTACCATCAGCAAGCAGAAAATTAGTCATGAAAATAGTAATATTTCAATTGATGCGCAATTACTTAGCTATAGCCTAATAAATAAAACACAGATTGAAATGATAGATATTAGAGAAAGCTACGAAAGAAGTGAGATTATTGGCATTAGCAAGCACATACCTATTGCTGAGTTAAGCGAACAATTGCCACTTTTGGTACAACAAAAAACAATCGTTTTGTATTGTGCCACAGGCACTAGAAGCCTGCAGGCGGCTATGCTATTTCGTAAGCAAGGATTTGAGAATGTATATAGTTTGCAAGGTGGCATGAATTATTTTATACAACAATACCCTGAACTAACAAATAAGTATAGTGTAGATTAAAATAATATAATGGTAGATATTTCACATAAAAAAATTAGTTTAAGAACAGCCAAAGCTGTTGGAGTAATTTTCTGCACCGAGGCAAGCATACAGCAAATAAAAAACAATACATTACCTAAGGGTGAATTATTTAGTGTAGCAAGGGCCGCCGGCTTCTTAGGCGCTAAAGCCACACCGCAACTATTACCACATTGTCATCCAGTAACCCTTGATAGTTTGAACATAGAATTTGACTATTTAGCACCCAATCATAGCGATTTATTTGGCAAAACGATAGCAAGGAGAACAGGTATTGTAATAAAGGGCGACGCAAAATCTATTGGCAGAACAGGCATAGAAATGGAATTACTGACGGCAGTTTCTGTAGCAGCTTTAGAAATTTATGATATGTTGAAACCCATAGACAAACACTTAGAAATTGGTAGCATAAAACTGCTAGAAAAAACTGGGGGTAAAAGTGATAGGGAGCAATATATACAAGGTTCAAACACATGTGCAGTATTGGTTTGCTCAGATTCTACTGCCAATAAAGAGCGTGTAGATACTAGCGGCAAATTGATACAAACAATGCTAGAAAAAGCAAATGCGTCAGTTATACACTACAAGGTTTTACCAGATGATACAGCGCAAATTCAACAGCAAATATTAGATTGGGTAAAAGAAGATATTCACTTCATTTTTACAACAGGTGGTACGGGTTTAAGTGCAAGAGACAATACGGTAGCAGCCGTTAAAGCATTGATAGATATCGAAGCCATTGGTATTGCAGAAGTGATGAGACAATACGGGCAAATTCGTACACCGCTAGCCATGATGAGCCGTGGGGTAGCTGGCGCTATCGCGCAAACCATGGTCGTTACTTTACCTGGTAGTGTCAAGGGCGCAAAAGAATCGCTAGAAGCTATTTTGCCTGCAATTTTTCATGCGAGAGAAATGCTGGAAAACAAAAGTCATTAACCCATTTTATAGTCAATGATTCAATACGAAACAGCACAGCAATTACTATTACAACAAGCAAAACCATTTGCCACAGCAACCATTGCACTGGAAGACGCTTTGGGTAGAATATTGGCCGAAACAATAGTTGCTGATAGAGATTATCCGCCATTTAATAGAGCTACGATGGATGGCTTTGCCTTTAATCATACTGATGTTAGTAATGGGATTGCACAATTCCAAATAATTGATACCATTTTTGCTGGAAGTATTACCAATAAAATATTACAAACAGGTGACTGTTTTAAAATAATGACTGGTGCTGCTGTGCCTGCAAGTGCCAACTTGGTGATAAGAAAAGAAGACGCGACTGTATCTGAAAGTTTTGTAACAATAAACATCGCCCCAAGTAAAGATTTTCAAAATATTGCCAAGCAAGGCGAAGACATTGTTGTAGCAGAAACCCTAGTTAGCCATAGTATAATTTGCACACCTGCGGTAATAAGTGTATTAGCTGCTTTAGGCAAAAGTGCGGTAGCTGTAAAGCAAATACCTAAAGTATGTGTGTTTACAACTGGAAACGAAATTGTACCAGTTGACACCCATCCAATTGATGCCGTACAAATACGAAATAGTAATCAGTATTTACTAAACGCCTTATTACAGCAATGGCAAATTAAGCCTAGCATTTGTAAGCATCTGCAAGATGATAAAGCGGCTTTAACGGCAGCTTTTACAGAGGCATTATCAAGTGATATTATCATCATTAATGGTGGTGTTTCTGCGGGTGATACTGACTTTGTGCCAGAAGTTTTAACTAGTATAGGTGTTCAATTATTATTTCACAAAATAGCTATCAGACCAGGCAAGCCTTTGTGGTGCGGCAAGCTGCCAAATGGCGGGTTGGTATTTGCATTGCCAGGAAATCCATTTTCTTGTATGGTTACATTTCAGTTATTTATTAAACCCTATTTACTGGCATGCTTTGGGTTGCCTCAACAAGCGTTTTTACAAATACCATTGGCTGCAACTAAAGAAAAAAATGTAGGGCTAGATGAGTTTTTTCCTGCAAAACTTCAAGCGTCACCGTTAGGTTTACTGCCTCTAAACTTCAAAACTTCGGGTGATATAACAGCAGCTTTATTGGCTAATGGCATTGCATTACATCCATCAAATTTGCACACTTTAGAAGCCAACACCGTTGTTAACTATTTACCCTTTAACTACTAATAGTATCTATGAATATCACACTCATATTTATCCCATTATTATTACTAATAGTAGGCTTTTTATACGCTTCAGTAGGGCATGGTGGTGCAAGTGGCTATATTGCTGTGCTAAGTTTATTTAGCATAGCAGCAAGTACTTATAAACCTGTTGTTTTAATCATCAATATTATTGTTGCAGGTATTGGTTTTATTAGTTTTCATAGGGCAGGTTATTTTAAATGGAAATTGTGTTGGCCATTTTTAATTATGTCATTACCATTTGCTTATTTGGGTTCTAAACTGGTATTGCACGACAAAACGCATAACTTACTACTTGGCTTAGCTTTCATATTTCCAATATTGCGTTTGTCTGGTATTTTGCCAGGTAATAATAAGCAAGCTATTAAACCCATTCCTTTAATAAGCGCACTATTTTTTGGCGCAGTATTAGGTTTTGCCGCAGGTATGTTAAATATTGGTGGTGGCATTTTTTTAAGTCCAGTACTAATATTATTTAGTTGGGCAACAGCCAAAGAATCTGCTGCAGTATCTAGTCTATTTATTGTATTTAATTCTATAATGGGCCTATTGGCGTCTGGTTTACCAAATATGGCATCTTTTGATACAAAGATGTATGCATGGATATTTGCAGCCATAATTGGTGGTGCTACAGGTGCCTATTTTGGTAGTACAAGATTTCAGCAAAATACGGTTCGTTATATGCTGGCAGCAGTATTAACCATTGCTAGTGTAAAATTGATTTTCTTTGCATGATGAATAGTTTGGTAGATGTATATGGCAGAAGTTTTAAAACACTTAGGGTAAGCATACTCAATAGGTGCAATTTCAACTGTATATACTGTACAGAAGGAGAAGGTCAAGTTAAAGAGACGCCTACACATTTATCAACCGAAGAATTGTTACAGCGCATTAAATACCTACACCAACATCTACAACTTGAAACGGTAAGATTAACTGGTGGCGAACCAACTTTATACCATCAACTAACAGATTTAATAAGAGGGATTAAATATATAGGTATCAACAATATTAGTATTACTACCAACGGTTTTTTACTTGAAAAATTGGCTGCGCCAATGAAAGTAGCTGGGTTACAAAATATCAATGTTTCGCTAGATGCAATAGACGAAGATGTGTTTTGTTTAATGAGTAAGCGAACTGATGTACAACGTATTGTTGATGGAATTCTCGCTGCAAAAGCAATAGGCTTACAAGTGAAAATTAATACGGTTGTCATGAAAGGGGTCAATGAATCGCAGATTCTGCCATTGGTGGATTTTGCATTTGCAAATAATGTGACTATTCGCTTTTTAGAAATAATGGCCATGGGGCATCTGCACCATCAATCTCAGCAATATTTTTACGCTCAGCACGATTTATTGCACACAATTGCAGGCAAGTATAGTTTCTCGAAATTAGAAAGAACAAATGCTGCAACTGCTAATTATTGGCAAACAAAAGAAGGCCATACTTTTGGTATTATTGCCAACGAGTCTGCACCATTTTGTAGCGATTGCAACCGACTAAGATTAGACAGTAACGGCAATATTTACGGTTGTTTAAGTAGCAACCATCCTATTCGTATAGATGATTGGACCAATATGTTAGAAGTGACAGAAAAACTAAAAGCCGCATTATTGCAAAAGCAATCTATTAAGTTTAAAGGTAGTAATTTAAGTATGCTTGAAATAGGCGGGTAAAAAATTAAGAATATGAAATTTGAAGTATTTGCAGCACTTAAAGACTATTTTGAAGCAGAGTTTGAATTTACAACGAATGCAACTTCTGTTGAAGTTGTAAAAGCGATATTGGCTAACTTGCAACCAGCAGCATCTGACATGTTAACTATGTGTCGCTTTGCTGTGAACGACGAGTTTATAGATAACGATTTTCAACTAAAAGAAAATGACATTGTCAGCATCATCCCACCAAGTAGCGGTGGCTAATAATTATATTTCTGCCGAGCCATTAGACGTAATGGGCTTATTTGCAAAAGCACATCATGCACATGCGGGTGCCATCGTGCTATTTAGTGGCGAAGTACGAAATAGTCACAATGGCAAAGAAGTAGCCTATTTAGAATATGAAGCCAAAACTTCAATGGCCAATAAAATGATTGAAGCAATACTGACAGAAGCCATTGAGCGCTTTGACTTGCTAGTAGCAAAAGCCGTACATCGTATTGGTAAAGTGCGGGTAAGCGAGCCTGGTGTGGTAGTAATCACTGCTGCTGGTCATAGAAAAGAATCGTATGAAGCCAATCTGTTTATTATTGATAAAATAAAATACGAAGTACCCATTTGGAAGTGTGAAATATTTACCGATGGCACCAAAGTGTGGGGCGGTAATTGTAAATGTTAGTCGTATTACAATATTGGCTTGATAGTTTTATAAGTATCATAGAATAATTGCGAAGCTAGAAAGATAGGAAGGAGGACACAGTTCACAAACCACAGACGATGGAAGGATAGAAGATAAGGCAAAAAAATAGATTACTCTATATTTTATGATGACAAATGAATGCAGATTGCTTTATACTCTGTAATGACGAGAAGCATTACTTTTCTCATAAATTCCACCTATCATAAACTATGCGGCAGTAAATCAACTGAACTTCGCGTGAATTGGATTTTATGCCTTCATTCAGCAATACACGTTATTCTATACTAGATCTAGCAACCGTAATAGAGGACTGCACACCAGCAGATAGCTTTAGAAATAGTTTATCACTGGCTCAACATGCTGAAAAGCTTGGTTATAGCCGCTACTGGCTGGCAGAACATCACAATATGGCATCTGTGGCTAGTTCGGCCACCTCAGTGCTCGTGGGCTATATTGCTGGTGGTACACAAAGTATTAGGGTAGGGTCTGGTGGCATCATGCTACCCAACCATGCGCCATTATTAGTGGCAGAACAGTTTGGTACTTTAGAGTCGCTATATCCTGGTCGTATAGACCTTGGTTTAGGCAGGGCGCCTGGTTCAGACCAACATACTGCGATGGCCATTCGTGGTCGGAATTTTGGTGCAGAACACAATTTTATAGAAGATATTAAAACCTTGCAGACGCTTTTTTCAAAAGAAAATTGTGACGCCAAATTGCGTGCAATACCGGGGGAAGGGTTGCAAGTACCACTTTGGATATTGGGATCTAGTACTGATAGTGCAAGAGTGGCAGCGTCACTGGGGCTGCCTTATGCCTTTGCAAGCCATTTTGCGCCTGCCATGTTTATGGATGCAATACGCTTGTATCGTAGTCTATTTAAGCCCTCGGCTATATTGCAAAAGCCTTATGTGATTGCTTGTATCAATGTAGTTGCAGCAGATACAGATCTAGATGCGGCAAGATTGGCCACATCATTACAGCAATTGTTTATTGGTATTATTTTAGGCAGACGTCAGCTTTTACAGCCACCTATAGATAATATGGCAACTATATGGACACCAGAAACTGCGGCGGCGGTGGGGCAGATGCTCACCTATTCGTTTACGGGGAGCAAACAACAACTATCAACATTACTAGCTGCATTTATTGAAGACACTGGGGTGAATGAGATAATGGCAACATCTCATATTTATAACCATGAGGCAAGATTGCACTCATATAGCCTATTGGCAGAAATAATGGGGAATTAGGGGATGCAATAAGATAGAAAGTTTTAATACGATAGTGCCGAAGCTTAGTTATAAGAAAGGCGAAAGGTTCCCTGAAATTTGCTCCATTT
>JAYWCY010000210.1:0-10490 GCA_043780175.1 Chitinophagales bacterium | reverse complement strand
CAAAACCATATCCAAAGCAAAAAGCCCCACTTTTCAGTAGGGCTTTAATTTATGACTCATCATTTATCTGTCATCACTTTTACGCTTCCATATAACTTTCTATTGGCTCGCAAGTACATATCAAGTTTCTATCGCCATACGTATTATTAATTCTTGCAACAGATGGCCAGAACTTATTTAAGGTAACATAGTACAAAGGAAACGCAGCTTCTTTACGGCTATATGGTAAATCCCAAGTATCGGCACAAACCAAAGCTTGTGTGTGTGGTGCATTTTTTAGTGGATTGTTTAGTTTGTCAAACTTACCTGCTTCAATAGCTTTAATCTCATCGTGAATACCAATCATGGCATCACAAAAACGATCGAGCTCTCCCTTATCTTCACTTTCTGTTGGTTCTATCATAATCGTGCCTGCTACAGGAAAACTCATCGTTGGTGCATGGAAACCATAATCTATTAAACGCTTCGCTACATCTTCAGCTTCTATACCTGCTGTTACTTTAAACGGACGCAAATCAATGATAAATTCATGTGCAGCAGTCCCATTGGTACCAGAGTATAAAATTGGGTAAAATGCCTCTAGCCTTGCTTTCATGTAGTTGGCATTTAAAATGGCAAATTCCGTAGCCATGGTTACACCGTCGTAACCCAACATTTTAATATAAGCATAGCTAATTAATAAGATAGATGCAGAACCATAAGGCGCAGCAGACACAGCCCCATGAGAACCGTCGACCGTGGACTGTTGACCGTCAACTAAAATATGCGAAGGGAGGTATTTCGCTAAATGTTCTCTTACACAAATTGGCCCCATACCTGGCCCACCACCACCATGTGGTATGGCAAATGTTTTATGTAAGTTTAGGTGACAAACATCTGCACCAATTTCAGCGGGTGACGTTATACCTACTTGCGCATTCATATTCGCACCATCCATATACACTTGCCCACCCAGCTGGTGAATAATGCTACAAATTTCTTTAATGGTTTCTTCAAACACGCCATGCGTGGATGGATAAGTAACCATTAAACCACCCAACGTATCTTTATATTGTTCTGCTTTTAATTTTAAGTCAGCCACATCAATATGCCCTTCTTCTGTGCCTTTTACCACCACTACTTTCATACCAGCCATAACCGCACTTGCTGGGTTTGTGCCATGCGCAGAAATAGGTATTAATACTACATTTCTATGTGCATTGCCATTGGCTTTGTGGTAAGCCATAATGGTAAGCAAGCCGGCATACTCACCTTGTGCACCACTGTTTGGTTGTAGGCTACAGGCATCGAAGCCCGTAATCGTACATAAATAAGCAGATAACTCATCTATAATTTGTTGATAACCTGCTGTTTGACTGGTAGGCACAAATGGGTGCATCCCACCAAATTCTGGCCAGCTTACAGGTATCATTTCACTAGCAGCATTCAACTTCATCGTACAGCTACCTAAAGAAATCATACTCGTATTTAACGATAAATCTTTGTTTTCTAATTGTTTGATATAACGCATCATTTGGCTTTCGCTATGGTGCGTGTTAAACACAGGATGCGTTAGATAGTCAGATGTTCGTTTTGCAAACGTAGGAATAGATGCTAGTACTTCATCGCTATCAAACTCAATTTCGGCCTCGTTTAAACCATTTAATTGCGCAAATATATATACGATATCTAGTATATCTTTTTGCGATGTGGTTTCATCTAATGAAATGCCTACATGGTGGGCATCAATGTATCTGAAATTCACCTCGTTTTGCTCAGCAAGAGGTAGTAGCTTATCAGCATCAACCTTTACTATAAGTGTATCAAAATAAGCAGTATTAATATTGTAAAAGCCAAGTTCAAATAAGCCGTTGTTTAAAACCTGAGCTAAAGTAGTAACACGTTCTGCAATATTCTTCAAACCTTCTGGCCCATGATATACGGCATACATTACTGCCATATTTGCCAATAAAGCTTGTGCCGTACAAATATTTGATGTTGCTTTTTCACGTTTAATATGCTGCTCCCTTGTTTGCAAGGCCATACGCAATGCACGGTTGCCTTGTGCATCAATACTCACACCAATCAATCTACCGGGCATACCACGTTTAAACTCATCCTGCGTAGCAAAAAATGCCGCATGAGGACCACCATAACCCAATGGCACACCAAAGCGTTGCGCCGAACCAACAGCCACATCTGCACCTAATTCACCTGGGCTTTTCAATAGAGTTAGTGCCAATAAATCGGTTGCCATTACTACATAGCCTTTTTCTGCATGTACCGCATCTATAAAGACTTTATAATCTTCAATGCTACCATTACTGTTTGGATATTGCACCAATGCCCCAAAATATGTTGCATCAATTTCTGCCGCTTTATAATCACCAAACACCAACTCAATACCAATTGGCAAAGCCCTGGTTGCCAATACGTCTTTTGTTTGTGCAAAGGTCAGTTCATCTACAAAAAACTTAGGTTTATCCGCTTTATCATTTTTATTGACATGGTGAAACAACATAGCCATCGCCTCAGCAGCAGCAGTTGCTTCATCTAGCAAACTTGCATTGGCAATAGCTAAACCAGTTAAATCGCAAACCATAGTTTGAAAGTTCAACAAACTTTCTAATCTACCTTGGCTAATCTCTGCTTGGTAGGGTGTATATTGTGTGTACCAACCGGGATTTTCAAAAATATTACGCAGAATCACGCTTGGCGTAATCGTATTGTAATACCCTAAACCAATATATGTTTTAAATAATTTATTTTTTGCAGCTACTGCTTTTAAGGTTTGTAGATATTCAAACTCGCTAATGGCTTCTGGTAAATCTAAAGGTTGCTTTAACCTGATAGAAGCTGGCACCGTTTTACTAATTAATTCGCTAATACTCTGTACACCTATCGTTTGCAACATCGCTTTGGTATCAATACTATTGGGACCATTGTGTCTTCTCTGAAACTCTGTGTTTTGCTGTTGGAACAAATTCATAGCGTATATTTTATATGTATTACTAGCTGTAGATTCTCAATTTTGCTTCGTTCCGCCTTGGGCGGACTTTTGTACAATTAAATACTAATGATCTTTTACCGAAGCGAGTTGATTTAAGGCTGCAAATGTAATATTCTATAACGTGCTAAAAGCCAGTTTGTTAATCCAACTGCGCTGATATGTGCGAAACTTGGTACAAATACTTGTATCCATTGAAATTTAATTAATCAACTAGCTATTATTAAAGATATTATTAAACAACTTACTGAAATAAATGAAGAAAGTTGGGGAGAGTTTCGTTAATTTTTAGAAAACATCCATTAACAATAAACGCCTACAAAATGTAGGCGTTTATAATGTAAGCAGCAAGCAAGCAAATCGTTAGAGGCCAAAGTTTTTCCGATATCAATAAATGTTCGCAAACGTTTACACAAAGCGATTCATTTACCATATCACAATCGTTTCACAAATTTGTGGAGAAAATTAACAATTAGTTCATATTGCACAACAACCGTTTGAGATCAATCAAATTAAGATATAGAATATATATCACTACATTGCTTTAAACCCGTCATTTAAATACTAAAAAATAGCTTTAGCTATACTTTAACAGAAAATGCAACAGATTGCAATAAAATTTTCTCAGCAAAAATTAGATTAAAATAGCATTGAAGATTTAAAAAAAGGTTATCCACATTTTAAAAAAAATAGAATTAGACCTCTAAATATGCAAGTTCTTTAAAGCTTACATCATCAAAATCACTAGCTGTTACTTGCTCATTTGCTCTCATTTCTTCACTGGTTTGCCGGCTACCATCGTGACTATAACCCGGAGGGCCAAACAAATAATTTAACCTTTGCGACCATGAAATATCAGGCTGCAAGACATCTTTTGTAATTTGCTGCCACTCATGAAAAACAATTGTACCTGCATTTGGGTTTTCTATGTTCTTGGTAAGCCCATATTGTAATGGCTCGTAAGCCTTAGCAGATAGCTCAGATTGAAATGTACCAAACAATTTATCCCACACAATTAAAAACATTCCCATGTTTTTATCTAAATATTTAGGATTTGATGCATGGTGTACCCTGTGGTGCGAGGGCGTTACTAAAACATACTCCAGCCAGCCCATTTTATTAATCAATTCGGTATGTACAAAAATACCCCAAATTTGCGTGGCACTATATATAAATACAACATCTATCGGCTTAAAACCCAACAAGGGCAAGGGAATAAAATAAATAAAACGGTATAATGGCTGAAAAACTGAAGAGCGAAAACCAACCGTAAAATTCATAATTTGACTACTGTGATGGGTAACATGTGTGGCCCAAAAAAAGCGAATTTCATGATCAAAGCGGTGCAGCCAATAGTATAAAAAATCTTCTATCAATATTAACAAAAACCAATACATAACACCTTGATGCCAATTAATTAAGCTGTGGTGAAAGCAATAATAAAAAACGGCTAAATAAATAACTCTAAACAATAAATCAATACCGCCATTTAAAAGCATCAGGTACACATTAGTAATTGTATCCTTAAAAGAATAGTTGTTACGATGTTGCCAATGTGATAGCAATAGTTCAGTACCAATCAATAATATATAAATTGGTGTAGAAATTAAAATGAGCCATTGTTCACGTATAGCTTCCATGTAGTTTTGTAATATTTACAAAGTAACGTTTACAAAAGCAGAATCACTTCTATTAAATTGTTAAGTATGCCCGAAGACATCAGTTTGGATAACTGGCAACAAAAAAGTAAAGACCACACGAAACAGTACAAAAACTTTTTACAAAGAGCCGATAAAAACAAAGTATTAAAAGTGTTGCCAGACTTGCATGAAGCTGCGTTTGAGAAAATAGATTGCTTGCAATGTGCTGCTTGCTGTAAAAACTATAGTCCGCGTTTTAAAACCACCGATATTAAACGTATCAGCAAGCATTTAAAGCTGCGTGAAAGTGTATTTATTGATACATATTTGAACTTAGATAGCGATGGTGATTATGTGGTAAAATCCTCCCCATGCCCCTTTTTAGGTTCAGATAATTTTTGCAGTATTTACGAAGAACGCCCTAGTGATTGCCACAGATTTCCATACACCGATGAAGATATATTATTAAAAAGACCAGCCATTACACTTAAAAATGCAACTTTCTGCCCTGCAGTATATTTCGTATTAGAAAAACTTATGCTTTTGTAGTTAATTCATCGTAAGCTGATTGTAAATTTCTATCAATACCAGTACCTTGCATGCCCAAAATACCAGGAATTGAGGTGTTTTTAACGATCTCTTCTTTCGTTTTCCCAGCTTTTATTTCACTACCTACAAACGTCAATAGCTTCTCAATATAATCCTTAAAAAACTTAATATCTTCCTTAGTACCAGTTACTTTTTCTGGATCAAAGGCATGACCAAACACAAATAATGTATCATCACTAAAGGTTGACAAGGTTTTATCTAACACATGCGTCCAACTTTTTAAACTTGCACCAGCGCTTCTATCAATTACAGGGTAGCGTCTGTTAAACATCAAATCGCCCATATGGGCAATATTGGCATGTTCAAAATGAATAATAGCATCGCCATTGGTATGAGCTGCACCAAAATAATGCGCTTTAATGCTTTCTTTACCTACCTTCTGTCGCCATGTATCGCCAAACGTAATATCTTGAAATAATTGCTTGTCTTCATTTTTTTGCATAGCAGCTACACGTTTATAATTTGCTAAGCAATTATCGTGACCAACCACGTGATCAACCATATCTTTAAAGCTAATATTACCGCCTGTATGGTCACCATGATGGTGTGTATTAATAAGGTAAGTAAACGGTTGTTCGTGCTGTTTTCTTAATTCGTCAATCAGGTGTTTCGACTGGTCAGGAAATTGAGAATCTACCACTACAATGCCATGTTTAGATATCTGAAATGCAATAGTACCGCCACGCTCGGTAAAAATACCAATATCGTTGCGCAGCATGGTAATTTTAAAAGCTGGCTGCTGTAAAACATTCGAAAACAATGTTCTAGGCGCTAATGCCAAAAACCCTGCAGTTAACCCTGTATTACGAAGAAAAAAACGACGTTGCATGACGTGTGATTTGAATGATTGTAATGATTAAAATGATTCCTTGTACTGAAATTAAATTAAGATTGAAAGTACAACTCTAATTTAGATAAATGCACAATGTTTAATTACAATTCATAAAAATCTTTGAGAACCAGGTCAATCATTTATTTCATTAAAATCATTTCAATCAGTGGTCAGCTTTCTACACCAAAAACTTCATAATAATACATACAATGGCATACACACATGTGGCAGCAAAAACACCACGCGCAGTTTTATCTTTTTGTGTGTTGATATAGAGCGTAAAAATAACAGCATTCATAATTAACGACACACTTATAGCCGAAGTAAACAAGCTTTTATAATATGTGAGAAAATATAAAAAATCTAGAAATTTAGCCGTACTAAACTTAGCAAAATAAAAACCAAGTAACCCTAATAATGGCGCTAAAAATCCCAATATTAAACCTAGCGCAAGACTGTCTTTTTTAAAAAACATAATTATTTAATTAAGCCGTTAAGTGATTACAATTTCAGTTTCCACGATTTTTCCATCTTCGCTTTTAGGTCGTAGTTGGTGAGGTCAAACTGAACAGGCACAACACTTACATAATTATTTGCCAGAGCCCAAACATCTGTGTCTTTACCTTTATCAAAGTTTACAAACTCGCCTGTTAACCAATAATAATTTTTACCATGCGGGTCTTTACGTTCATCAAAATCCTCTACATATTTGGCATAAGCCTGACGGCAAATTTTAATACCCTTAATCATTTCTGGCATGGCAATAGGAATATTTACATTGAGCAGCAAATGCTTGTCTTTGGTTTTAGTTAATAATAACTCGGCTATTTTTCTTGCATAAATTTTTGCTGCAGTAAAATCTGCTTCCATAGCATAATCTAATAACGAAAATCCAGCCGAAGGAATGCCCTCAATCGATGCTTCCATTGCAGCACTCATGGTACCGCTATAAATCACATTGATGCTATGATTGGCGCCATGATTAACGCCACTTAAACAAATATCTGGCTTACGATGCAGCACTTTATCAACTGCCAATTTTACACAATCAACAGGTGTGCCGCTGCAAGTATAAGCTTCTACACCATCCATAAAATTCACTTTTTGTAAGCGCAAAGGATGTCCAATGGTGATAGCATGCCCCATACCACTTTGCGGCTTATCGGGTGCCACCACTACAATTCTTCCTAATCCAATAACCGCTTCTACCAAGGCTTTAATACCAGGTGCACCAATACTATCATCATTTGTAATAAGAATGATGGGTTCTTCTTTTTGTTTCGTAAGTTTTGCCATGCGTGCAATATAAAACTATTGATTTTATGATGCTGATTAGGCAATAGTATATTACTAAAATTGTCTAAAAATTAGTTCTCGATAGTGGTTTTTCATTTACAAAAGCCTACAAAAAAGAGCGTTAATATCATCATAAAATGAAAGTGTAATAGGCGTTAATAAAGATTTTACTATTTTGCACCCGGTAAACAGTGAGAAAGTTATAAGTTGATACCAGTTTAGCTGCTTATAGTACAAGCTTTAAAGTAGTAAAACGATCAAATTTAGAACTTGTATTTAGTGTATAATGGTTTACCAAAAAATACCCCAAAATGAAAGCAATTATTCCAGTAGCTGGTGCAGGTGCCAAGCTTAGACCACATACTTATACACAACCCAAAGCTTTAATACCAATTGCAGGTAAAACTATTTTAAGTTTTATTGTAGATCAATTGCATGAAGCTGGCATTACAGAATTTATTTTCATAGTAGGGTACTTAGGTGAAAAAATTCAAGAATATGTAATGCAGACTTATCCTGAATTAACCACGCATTTTGTGTATCAAAATGAGCGTCAAGGTACAGGGCACGCCATAGAATTAACTAAAAATATTGTTGGTGATGACGAAGTGTTTGTGGTACTTGGCGATACCATTTGCGAATACGACATTAATGAGGTGATGGAAAGTCCTTTTAGTATGTTAGGCATCAAAAAAGTAGATGATCCAAGAAATTTTGGTGTTGCAAGTGTTAATGAAGAAGGCTTTATAGAGCAACTGGTAGAAAAACCAGCCATTCCAAAAAGCAATATGGCATTAGTAGGTTTATACAAAATAAAAGAGAGCCATTTTTTATACGAATGTTTACATCAATTATTTAGTCAAAATATTAAATCAAATGGCGAATATAATCTTACCGATGCGTTAGATTGCATGATAAAACGTGGCGCAAAATTCAAATCGTTTAAAGTAAAAAACTGGTTTGACTGTGGTAAAAAAGAAACACTGTTAGAAAGTAATGCCATTCTATTGAAGAAATTTGGTGCCAATATTATTAGCGAACATAGCTTTAAAGGCACTATCATTATACCACCAGTAAGTATTGCACCAGGTTGTAATATAGAAAACTCAATTATTGGCCCCAACGTAGCTATTGGCGCCAATACAAGTATTAACCATTCTATTGTAAGAGATAGTATAATAGGCTCTTACACCAACCTTTTTGAAGTGGTTTTAGACAACTCGTTAATTGGCAGCGATGCATCTGTAAAAGGGCTTAGCCGCAGCCTTAATATTGGCGACAATACAGAAATAGATTTTGGATAATAATATTTATTTTTATATACAAGTTTGCAAACCTATCTTAGTTTGTAAATATTTGTTATGCAAGTTCTTCAATCTATCCAAAATAGAATTTACGAAATACGTAGCGAAAGAGTAATGCTAGATAAAGACTTATCTGCACTGTATGAAATAGAAACAAAACGCCTTACCGAAGCAGTAAAACGAAATCTCAAGAGATTTCCTGAAGACTTCATGTTTCAGCTTATTAAAGAAGAATACGAACTTTTAAGGTCGCAATTTGCGACCTTAAAAGAAAAAGACGAGTATCCATCATCGCAAATTGTGATAATGAATACTCGTAGAGGTCAACATTCAAAATATCTTCCTTACGCCTTTACCGAACAAGGTATTGCCATGTTGAGTGGCATTTTAAATAGCGACAAAGCTATCAATATGAATATTGCAATTATGAGGGCTTTTGTAGCTATTAGAAAAATAGTATTGCTACAACATGATGTAAAAGAGCAATTATAAGAAATTAAAGAACGATTAGGCGAACACGATACACAACTAAACCAAATTTACGATGCCATGGAAAATATACTTGACGAAAAGGCGGCACAGCGTAAGTGGGAAGAAAGAAACCGAATTGGCTTTAGAATAAGCTAATGCTATACCAAATAAGTACTAAACACATATTCAAAATTGCGCTTTACCCGTTGTTTCACATCGCTCAAGGGTACCATTGTACCTAATTCTTTTTGTAACGATGTTACCTGCTTATTAGCAATGCCACAAGGCACAATATTATCAAAATAACTCAAATCTGTATTTACATTAAATGCAAAGCCATGCATAGTGATCCATCGGCTACATTTAATACCCATCGCACATATTTTGCGTGCTTTACCAGCAATAGTTGGCTCTAGCCACACACCAGTTTCGCCCGCACTTCTCTCGCCTTTTAAGCCATATTCTGCCATCGTTTTAATAATCACCTCTTCAAGACTTCTTAAATACCAGCCTAAATCTGTTTTAAATTTATCTAAATCCAAAATAGGATAGCCTACCAGTTGTTCTGGCCCATGAAACGTAATATCGCCGCCCCTATTGATATGAAAAAACTCTATTCCTCTCTTCAAGCGCTCTTCCTCACTAATTAATATGTTTTCTTGATGCCCACTTTTACCCAATGTATACACGGGATTGTGCTCAACAAATAACAAATGATTAATAGTTGTTAATGTACCCACAGCACTTGGCGGCAGACTATTAATAGCAGCTTTAGCTTCTACATTATGCTTAAGTAACACTTCTTGTAAATCCCAAACTTCTTTAAACGAGCGTGTGCCTAAGTCTTTAAAAAATACTTCCTGCTTCATGCTACAAATTTAGCTAACCTTTAGTGTATTTGCAGGCTAGTTATAAACATGAAAATCACATTAGCCAACGCATCTGCTATATTTGCGGTAAATGAATGTTGATGTAGAAATAATTCAGGAAGATAATAGTGAGGACCTTTACGAACGTAAATCATTTACGGTAGATAAAGGCCAAGAAGCGACACGTATAGATAAATGGGTGCAAAGTCATATTGAAGGTGTAACCAGAAACAAAGTACAAAATGCCATTGATGCTGGTTTTTTAACAGTCAATAGCAAGCCTGTAAAATGCAATTATCGCATAAGGCCAGGTGATGATATTGTATTAATGAGTCTAATAAACCCAGAATACACCACCGTAAAATCAGAAAACATCCCATTAAATATCGTATATGAAGATGCCGATATTATGGTAATAAACAAGCCGCCAAATATGGTGGTTCATCCAGGTGTAGGCAATTTTAGTGGCACTTTGTTAAATGG
>JAYWCY010000209.1:0-14676 GCA_043780175.1 Chitinophagales bacterium | reverse complement strand
CGATGTAACCACGATGGTACACGAGGGTGGTCATGCGATACATTCGTTTTTAGCACACGAATTAGAGTTGAGTTCGTTTAAAGAATACCCGATGGAAATAGCAGAAGTAGCAAGTATGGCTATGGAGCTATTTAGTATGAACCATTGGAAAAGCTTTTTTGATAATGCAGATGATTTAAAGAGAGCCAAAGAGCATCAACTAGAAAGAACGATTACCATTTTCCCTTGGATAGCCATTATAGATAAGTTTCAACATTGGGTGTACGAAAATCCAACACACACAATAGCAGAAAGAACCGCTTCTTGGACGGCTATTTTGAACGAGTTTTCTACCAATAGTATTGACTTTACAGGCTTAGATATGTATCGTGCCATTGCATGGCAGCGTCAATTGCATTTATTTGAAGTGCCGTTTTATTATATTGAATATGGTATTGCGCAACTGGGTGCTATTGGCTTATGGATGCAGTATCAAGCTAATCCTCAACAAGCATTACAAAACTATATTAATGCATTAAGTTTGGGCGGCACTAAAACTTTACCCGTACTGTATGAAGCAGCTGGCTTAAAATTTGATCTATCACCTAAGCACATAAAAACTTTGATGGAATTTGTGAATGTAGAGATGGAGAAATTGTAGTATTTTTCTCACAAAAAGCTCAAAAAAGACAAAGTACACTAAGGATAGTTTTGATAAATATTTATGGCTCGCAGAAATGTGAGCAGTAAATGTATTTTATATTTCATCCAACCTAAAAGTTGCTTTTACTCTAATACCCTTGTCTGTTTGCTGTAATGTGCAACATTCGTTTGCGGGGTCGTGTTCAAAAAAGAGGATATAATTATTGTCAACTGCTTCTTGTAGAAAGCTTGTTTTTTCTTGTAAAGTTGTAAGAGGAAACATATCATAACCCATAATGTATGGCAAAGGAATATGTGCAGTAGAAGGTAATAAATCTGCCATATATACAATCGTACGGCCTTTATAAGTTAGTTGTGGCAGCATCATCGCATTGGTGTGTCCATTAGCAATGCGGTAGCTTAAATTACTAAGAATGCCAGAGGGAATATTGAGTAATAATTGTTTGCCATCAACAGTTTGCCAATTATCATTTATTGGTATTGGCGCAAATTGTAGCTTGCCTGTTGCTTCTATTGGCAAAATATTTTCCTTTAAAAAAGAAGCTTTTTCTCTAGCATTCGGTTGCGTAGCCCATTGCCAATGACGTTGGTTACTCCAAAAATTAGCGTTCTTAAAAGCAGATACCAATTGATCTCCATCACGTACAATGGCGCCACCACAATGGTCAAAATGTAAATGTGTTAATACTACATCTGTAATGTCATCTTTGGTAAAACCATATGCAGCTAAAGAGCTATCCAAACTAGTATCTCCAAACATGTAGTAATGTGAGAAAAACTTAGCATCTTGTTTATCGCCCATGCCTGTATCTACTAAAATTAATTTACCGTCACCTTCAATTAACAAACAGCGCAAAGCCCAGCTACACATATTGTTATCATCTGCAGGATTTAGTTTGCTCCAAATGCTTTTAGGTACAACCCCAAACATGGCACCACCATCTAACTTAAAATAACCTGCATTGATTGAATAGAGTTTCATAACGGCATTTGAAATTTCTAATTTGAGATGAATGATTAACGGGCAATAATTGGTTGGTGTCTTTTCTCAGCCTTGATGGTATAAAGTAGTAATAACAAACCCACAATAAAAAAGCCCATTAATGCTAAAATAGAATTGCGCTGAGAACCCCCTGCTAATTCTGTAATGTAGCCATAGCTAAACATACCTATTACAATGGCTATTTTTTCAGTCACGTCATAAAAGCTAAAGAACGAAGTTGTGTCTTTGGTTTCTGGCATTAGCTTGGCATAAGTTGAGCGGCTTAAAGACTGAATGCCACCCATTACAAAACCAACAATAGTAGCCAAGCCATAAAATTGATAAATACCATCACGAGGAATGAAATAACCAAGAATACAACAAAATATCCAAATAACTACAACGCCGGCTAATACTTGCAAATTACCATATTTACCAGATAATTTAGACATTAGTAAAGAGCCAGGAATAGCTACAAGTTGAATTAAAAGGATAGCGATAATTAAATTGGTTACAGGAATATTTAGTTCGCTTTTACCGTAGAGTGTAGCGGCCAACATAATGGTTTGCACACCCATATTATAACAGAAAAATGCTGCTAAATATCTTTTTAAGACGGGCATTTGTTTTATTTGTGCAAATACTTTTTTAAGCTCAATAAAGCCATTGGCAAAAATATTATACTGAGGTCTTACTGCCGCAGGAGTGCCTTTAGGTAAAACTTTTAAAGGTATTTGTGCAAAGCCAAACCACCAAATACCTACTAGTAAAAAGGATATTTGTAAAGATTGCGAAGCAGACGATAGCCCAAACCATTCTTTTTTGAACAATAGCACAAAGCAAATTATTTGCAACAATACACTACCAATATAACCCATGGTAAAACCTTTAGCACTCACTCGATCTTGATCTTCTTCTGCTGCAATTTCTGGTAAATAAGAATTGTAAAATACCAAACTGCTCCAAAAGCCAATACATGCTAAAATCACGAGGATGATGCCAAGGGTTACGGTATGTTCATTAAAAAAATATAAGCCACTGCAAGCCAAGCTACCAAGTGTACAAAAGAAGCGTAGGAATGATTTTTTATTGCCTTTATAATCTGCAATAGATGATAGAATTGGGCTCATGATAGCCACTACTAAAAATGCAAGGCCTAATGCATAATTGTATAAAGCGGTGTTTACAAAACTTCTACCTAAAAAAACGACTTCATTATTGGTAGCTGGATTCTTTGTTACTTCCTCAAAATAAGCAGGAAACATGGTAGACGTAATCACTAGATTGTACACACTATTAGCCCAATCGTACATGGCCCAACCATTAATAACTTTCTTAGAAGCAGTTTTCATATAGTGAATAGTGAGAGGTGAATAGTAAATGGCAACATGATGCTGATCACAGATTTATTGAATCTTCAACTCATACTTTATAAACCATAATTCATGAACTAAATGATGCCTTTGTAAAGTAATAATAGCACAACAATACCTAATGCAATACGATAATATCCAAATACTTTAAAGCCATTTTTTTGTAAGTAGCTAATTAACAATTTGATAGATAATAAAGCCACAATGTACGAAACGATGCAACCAATGGCAAAGATGACCAAATTGTGTTGGTTAAATAAACTACTTAGATTCTCTTTCGAAAAACTGTCGCTTAAATGCACTTTCATTGTCAGCGCTTGTGCTTCCGAAATATGGTGGGTGGATAAATAATTCTCTTTACAGGTATCTAATAGGCTTTTGGCCGATGCTGCAAACATGGTTGGTACTGCTAAAAAGAACGAAAATTCTGCCGCTAAACTTCTAGTTAACTTTTGACTCATACCACCAATAATGGTAGCAGCACTTCTACTTAAACCAGGCAATAAAATAGATAATACCTGAAAGCAACCAATCACAAATGCTTTTGGATAAGTAATTTTTGCGTCGTCTTCTATCACATTTTTGGTAAATAATTTATCAATGAATAGCAATACAATACCACCGCCAATCATGACACAAGCAATAAACCATAAATTACTCAATGCAGCATCAATATGTTTTTTTAGCAAAGCGCCAAATATCAAGGCAGGTATGATGGCAATAATCAATTTGATATAAAACGTGAAGCTTTTAAAATTGAAAAACTTTTTCCAGTAAATAGTTACGACACTTAAGATAGCTGCCAACTGAATAACTACTTCAAACATATCTACAAATGGGCTGGGTGTCACACCAATTAATGGATTGGTAATTTTCATGTGGGCTGTAGAAGAAATAGGCAAAAATTCGGTAATACCTTCTACGATAGCGATGATGATAGATTGCAATGTGTCCATAAGTGTGGTTAGTTGTTTTATATAAGGTAAAGAAACAAAAAAAGCGATGATAAACATCGCTTTACTATTAATAGATTATCAAATTAGGCTTCTACTTTAGATTTTTTGAAAATAGCATATATCTCAACCAATAACCCCAAAATAATTAAAAAAGGCGCTACTGTAATGCGTCTAAAACTATAAACAACATTGTTGTCAAAAACTTTTGGGTCTACATTTTTACCACCACTCATTAAAAACATACCCAATACAATAATTGCCGCACCAATACCCATCCATAAATAATTATCTTTTGTAAAAAGTGGTGCTAAGGTAACCGATGTTTTTTTTGTGTCTGCCATTGATGTGTTTTTAGAGAGTGCAATATAGGTATTTCGCTCGACTGTCAACAGTCAACTGTCGACCGATTAATACAAATCGTCCAGTTTCATTTTTAAATATTTCAATACACTTCTATGGGTGCTTAATAGTGAAATGCCCACACCAATTAGTGTCATGCCACCAAATAAAGTGAGTGTTAATTCCGTGTTTCTAATACCTCTTAATTGAGGAAACTGACTTTCCGCCCATTGTATCATTGCAAATAATAATATAATTGCAATAATAGAGCTAACCAATCCATTAACAACCGCTTTTATATCCATTGGTTTTGCAATAAAACCTCTCGTTGCACCTACCATTTGCATCGTTTTAATTAAAAATCGGTTACTAAACATGGCCAAGCGAATAGTATTATCAATACTAAAAATTACTATTATACACAGCACAATTGCTACCACTAAAAATATTAAACCAATTTTGCTGGCTTTCTCGTTAAGGCTAGTAACCAATGTGGGCGGATATTGTAATTCTGTAATTTGATTGCCATAAGCAGCCATCAATAACGCAGACACTTTTTTCAAACTATCAGCGTTTACATAGTCAGATTTTGCATAAAAATCAATACTTTCTGGCAGTGGATTCACATCTAAAATCTTCGCCCAATCTTCATTATTCTCTTTGTTCCAGATAGCTTTAGCTGATTCCTTATTAACATATGTTACATTTTTTGCAAAGGGCTGTGCCGT
Organism: Chitinophagales bacterium; assembly: GCA_043780175.1. Classification (GTDB taxonomy): domain Bacteria; phylum Bacteroidota; class Bacteroidia; order Chitinophagales; family Chitinophagaceae; genus Parasediminibacterium. Next base: position 9,656 of record JAYWCY010000209.1, on the reverse strand, counting down.
AATATATTGTTGGATTTGCGCAATGGTATCCTTGTTTTGCGTACGTAGATAAGCACTCAAGCGTATATCTTCTTTAAAATTATTGGCTACTTGCTTAAAATTTAAGAAAAACCAGCCCATAATACCCATAATCAATAATACCAAACTTACACCTATAATGCTGTAAATATAACTGGGTTTGCTACGCTTTAAACCGCCTTTACCTGCTGCTGCCATATCTTTATTTTTTGTCTTCCACTTTTGGAGGAAGGTTTTGATGGGGGCTACAAATGTAGCTCAAACACTTACATTTGCAACCATCATAACGCATTTGATAGTTGCTAAAGTATGTGTATCGGCAATTAAACTAGTATAAAGTTTTGTTAGTTTTTTTGGGTAACCAGCAATTGTACTACTATGTAACAGTTGTTGCGTCGCACACTGCATCGGTTAGATACTTTATTCAGCTTTATCTAAGCGTAGCTTTCTCACAACGAAACAAAGAAGACAAAGTACGCAGTGGTAGTCAACGAAATATTTGTTTCTACTACTTAATATTTAAACTTAGCAATACACTTCGCGACCGTGGTATCCTTTGTCGCTTTGTGTGAAATAAAAAAAATATGGAATACAAGTTTAGAGAAATAGAGAAAAAGTGGCAAGACGAATGGGCTGCAAAACAAGCCTATAAAGTAAATAACATCAGTGATAAACCTAAGTGTTATGTATTGGATATGTTCCCTTATCCAAGCGGTGCTGGCTTGCATGTGGGTCATCCGCTAGGGTATATTTCTAGTGATATTTATAGCCGTTTCAAAAGGTTAAAGGGGTTTAATGTATTGCATCCTATGGGTTACGATGCATTTGGCTTGCCGGCAGAACAGTATGCCATTGAACATGGTATTCACCCTGAAATTTCTACTGAAAATAACATCAATAATTTTAGAGCACAACTTGATAAAATTGGGTTTAGCTACGATTGGGACAGAGAAGTAAACACCTCAAAACCAGAATACTACAAATGGACACAATGGATTTTTCTACAATTATTTAATAGTTGGTTTAATCGTTCTAGCAAAAAAGCAGAACCAATTGCTTCGCTTGTAAAAATATTTGAAACGGAAGGGTCAAAAACGGTCGACGGACAACGGTCAACGGTCGACCGATTCACAACCGAAGAGTGGAATACATTCTCAGAAAAAGAGCAACAGTCGATTTTGATGAACTATCGCTTGGCTTATTGTGGTATTGGCGAAGTCAACTGGTGTGAAGCTTTAGGTACAGTTTTGGCAAACGATGAAGTAGTAAATGGGGTAAGTGAAAGAGGTGGTCATTCTGTGGTAAAAAAGAAATTACGCCAATGGTATTTGCGCATTACCGAATATGCTGACCGCTTGCTAGAAGGCTTGCAAACAGTAGACTTTAGCGATGCAATGAAGGAAATGCAAACCAACTGGATTGGCAAAAGCTATGGTGCGGAAATAACCTTCGAAATAAAAACCGCTAACGGTCGACCGTCGACCGTCGACCATTTAACGGTATATACTACAAGACCCGATACCATTTTTGGTGTTGACTTTATGGTAATTGCACCAGAGCTAGATTGGATACCTGAGGTAGTTAGTGCAGAACAGCAACAAACCGTTGAAGATTATTTGGCTTATGTAAAAAGCCGTAGCGATAGAGAGCGTCAAGCAGAGAAAAAAATCAGTGGTGTGTTCACGGGTGCTTATGCGATAAACCCGTTTGATGGCAGAGAAATTCCTATTTGGATAAGTGAGTATGTATTGGCTGGTTATGGTACAGGTGCTATTATGGCCGTGCCTTGTGGTGATGAACGTGACTTTAAATTTGCCAATCATTTCGGTATTCCTATCACCAATATTTTAGGTGATGCATTTAATGGTACAGAACCAAATGCTACCAAAGATGCTATTTTAACAAACAGTGGTTTCTTAAATGGGATGGTGTTGCGTGATGCCATTGATGTGGTAATTACCAGGCTGGAAGAAATGGGTATTGGCACTAGAAAAACCAATTTTAGAATGCGTGATGCGGCTTTTAGTCGCCAGCGTTATTGGGGTGAACCTTTCCCAATTACATGGCACGATGGTACGGCTTTTCCTTTGGCAGAAACTGAGTTGCCATTAGAATTACCAAAAGTAGATTCTTACTCACCTGGCCCAGAAGGTGAAGGGCCATTGGCTAATATACCTGCATGGGTTGCGAAAGAACTTGAGACCAATACCATGCCTGGTTATGCTGGTAGTAGTTGGTATTTCTTGCGTTATATGGATCCTCACAATACTGAAACATTTGCTAGCAGACAAGCTACTGATTATTGGAACCAAGTAGACTTATACATTGGTGGTACAGAACATGCGGTAGGGCATTTGTTGTATAGCCGTATGTGGACCAAAGCTTTGTACGACCTTGGTTTTATTGGTTTTGATGAGCCATTTAAGAAGTTGTTGAATCAAGGGATGATTCAAGGTAGTAGTAGATTCTTTTCTTGGATTACGTTCGATAATATGATGTGGTCGCCTGATGCAATCATTCCTAGCATTAGCTTGTCACAAAGTTGGAATAGCATAACTCCTGAATTAAAGGAAAGAGTATCCAAATTGTTGGTGCAACACAATTTAAATGGCAACTTAACATTTCAAATTAATCGTTCTAGAGTTAATGTGAATATTGTTGATGGAGTAGAATTGAATATTAACGAGTTTTTAAAAGGGGCTAATAAAGATAGACCCGCAAAAGATTATTTGGTTTTAGAAGATGGTAGTATTGTAACTAGTGATGGTGAATACACCGGAAACTCGAGCTTTGTTTGCGAGGTAGAAATTGAAAAGATGGGGAAGTCGAAATTAAATGCAGTCAATCCAGACGATTTAGTTCTAAAATACGGTGCTGATACTTTCCGTATGTACGAGATGTTTTTAGGCCCTGTAGACCAGAGCAAACCTTGGGACACAAAAGGTATTGAAGGGGTGCATCGATTCTTGAAAAAACTATGGCGTTTGTTTTTTGATGATGTAAAAGGCAAGGTTTGGAACGAGCAAGAACCTACTGCTGAAGAATTAAAAATTTTACACAGAACCATTCAAAAAATTGAAAGCGACACTGAGCGTTTTAGCTTTAATACAGCCGTATCTGCATTTATGGTTTGTGTAAATGATTTGGCGGATGCAAAATGTAATAAACGTGCTATTCTTGAACCTTTGTTAATTTTATTAGTGCCTTATGCACCACATATTTCAGAGGAATTATGGAGTGCTTTAGGTAATAGCAGTTTAATTATTGATGCGTCTTATCCAAAATTTGAACCGAAGTATGTAGCCGAAAGTAGTAAAGATTACCCAGTAAGTATTAATGGTAAAGTACGTGCAAATATTACTATTGCGTTAGATGCAGAACAAGCAGCAGTAGAAGAAATTGTTTTGGCAAATGAAACAGTAAAAAAATGGCTTGAAGGTAAAGCACCTAAAAAAATCATCTTTGTAAAAAACAGAATGATCAATATTGTGCCCTGAGGAAATAGGAACGCTGATGACACGGATTTAAATTGATAAAACGGATTTCATAGTACACAGAATATTAAAGCCACATAGCAAATAAACTAAGTGGCTTTAATATTTTATATAAATCTGTACCTTAACCGCCAAATCAATTAGGTATGTGTGGTATTGCAGGTATTATTTCTCCTTATGAATCTTTGGTAGCATTGCAAGATGTGCAACTGATGATAAATACCTTGCAACACCGGGGTCCAGATGGTGAAGGCAAGTGGCAAAGCGATGATAAAACGGTAGCTTTTGGTCATAGACGATTATCAATTATTGATTTATCTAACAATGCAGCACAACCCTTACACTACTTACATTACACCATCACTTTTAATGGCGAAATTTATAACTATATCGAGTTAAAAAACGAGCTGCAACAACACGGTTATACATTTTCAACTACCTCAGATACAGAAGTGATTCCTGCGGCTTTTAACCATTGGGGTAAGGATTGTTTGAATCATTTTGATGGCATGTTTGCATTTGCTTTACATGATAATAACACTAAAGAAGTGTTTATTGCTAGAGATAGATTTGGCGAAAAGCCGTTGTACTATCATGCAGCATATCAACAGCGTGGCAAGTTTGAACGCTTTGTTTTTGCCAGCGAAATGAAAGCACTTTGGGCCTTAGGTATCAATAAAGATCTTAATGGCACTATGGTATTAAATTATATTACACTTGGCTATTTACAAAACCCAATTAAAAAAACACAAACGTTTTATAGTAATATTTTATCGCTACCACCAGGTCATTATTTATGTGTACAACCAAATGTTGGTAAGGTGCAAATGAAACGTTGGTACAAACCAGAAAACAAAGTTTGGAGTTTGGAGTTTGGAGTTAAAGAAGCCATAGAGCAGTTTGGTGATTTGTTTGCGACTTCTGTCAACAGACGTTTACGTAGTGATGTTACTGTAGGTACTAGTTTAAGCGGTGGTCTTGATAGTTCTAGCATTGTAGCTGAAATATCTTCTCAACTGCAAACTGAAAACCCGATAGCTATTGGGTCAACACTCCAAACTTTCACAGCCATTTTTCCGGGCTTTGATAAAGATGAAAGTATTTATAGTAAAGCAGTTGCAGATAAATTTAATCTTCAGCAACACACTATTACACCAACAGCCAATGATTGGATTGACAATTGGCAAATGCTGATGCATCACCAAGAAGAGCCATTGCAAAGTAGCAGTGTATTAACTCAATTTATGGTGTATAAATTGGCAAAAGAAAAAGGAGTAACGGTATTGCTAGATGGGCAAGGTGCAGATGAAATATTAGGCGGCTATAAAAAATATACCCATTGGTTTTTACAAGCTTTGCTAAAAAATAATTATACAGTTTTTAAGTATGAAAAGCAATTGTTGCAGCAACATCACTTTTTAGAAAGTTGGGGCCTTAAGAATTATGCAGCGGCTTATTTGCCAGAAAAAACGGCAAAAAGATTACAACAAAAAGCGATTAACCAACAATTACAGCAGCAGCACTTAAATCAGGATTTTTATAGTAAATACTGTAACAACGATACACTACAAAAGCCCGTTATTAAAGGCTTAGAAGATATTTTACAATATAATACTTTTACCACTGGCCTAGAAGAATTATTACGCTATGCAGATAGAAACTCAATGGCACACGGCAGAGAAATTCGTTTGCCATTTTTATCACATCAATTGGTAGAATTTATTTTTTCGCTACCATCATCTTATAAGATTAAAGATGGATTTACCAAGTGGATTTTACGAAAAAGTATGGTTGATAAACTGCCTGATAATATTGTATGGCGTACTGATAAAATAGGCTACGAACCACCTCAAGAACAATGGATGCAAAACCCATTTATACAAGAAATGCTGTATGAAAGTAAGCAGCTTTTAGTTGAGAAAAATGTGTTATTGCCATCTGCTGTTAAACAACAAGTCAGCCCACAAGCTGCCCATAGTAGCAATAATTTCGATTGGCGATATTTATGTGCTGCCGAATTGTTCGCTTCTAACCGCTAAAGGACAAGTAAAAAAGAATCACTTAATTTCGTTTAAAGATAAATCATCAATATGAGTCAAGATAATAGTTCTCAGTTAGAGGCAAGGGGTATTGGGACAAAATTTATACACGCAGGTGCTGAGCCCGACCCAACTACTGGGGCTATTATGACACCTATTTACCAAACATCTACATTTGTGCAGCAAGCCCCAAATGAGCATAAAGGTTACGATTATTCAAGAGCTGGTAATCCTACACGTGCAGCACTTGAAACTGCCTATGCCGCTATAGAAAATGGGAAATATGGCTTGGCTTTTAGCAGTGGCGTTGCAGCTACAGATGCTATTATTAAATTGCTAAGTCCTGGTGATGAAGTAATTGCAGCGAATGATATGTATGGTGGTACTTATCGCTTGTTTACCAAAGTGTTTGAAAAATTTGGTATCAAATTTATTTTTGTGGATACGACTGATACTAAAAATATTGAAGCCGTTATAACAACGAATACTAAACTCATTTGGATTGAAACACCAACCAATCCACTGATGAATATTACCGATATCTCTGCCGTTGCTGCTATTGCAAAAAACGCGAAAGCCTTGTTATGTGTAGATAATACGTTTGCATCACCTTTTTTACAAAACCCACTTGATCTAGGTGCAGACGTAGTCATGCATTCTGCCACAAAATATTTAGGTGGTCATAGCGATGTAATACAAGGCTGCTTGATGATGAACGACGAAGCACTTAGAGACCAACTGTTTTTTATACAAAAAAGTACTGGTGCCGTACCTGGCCCAATGGATTGCTTCCTAGTATTGCGAGGCATCAAAACATTGCACGTACGTATGCAACGCCATTGCGAGAATGGTAAAAAAGTTGCTGAATTTTTACGCAGTCATCCTAAAGTGGGTAAAGTTTGGTGGTGTGGTTTCACAGACCATCCAAATTTTAAAATTGCAAAAAAACAAATGCGAGATTTTGGTGGTATGATGAGCTTTGAATTAAAAGATGACAGCGATGCTGAAACAAGACGTGTACTGATGAGTACCAAACTATTTTCATTGGCTGAAAGCCTTGGTGGTGTTGAGTCATTAATCAATCATCCTGCTACTATGACACATGCTTCTATACCAAGAGAAGAACGGTTAAAAAATGGATTGAGTGATGCATTAATAAGATTAAGTGTAGGTATTGAAGATGCAGAAGATTTGATCAACGATTTGAACCAAGCGATTGGATAATTGCGTAGAAATAATTAGTAATTTTAGTAAAACAAAGTACTATGCCTTATAATAAAGAAGAGCTATTACAACTGCCGCAGGCAGAAAAAATTTCGTTAGTAACAGCATTGTGGGATAGCATTGACGAGCAACAAACGCCATTGCCAGACTGGAAGAAAATACTAATTAAAGAACGTATTGCTGCTGATAAGGCGAATCCAAATAGTGGTACAGATTGGCATATTTTAAAGAGTAAGTATGCCAGATAATGCTTTTAGAATAGTAGTATCTAGAGAGGCAGAATTTGACCTTGATGAAAGTTTTGTTTGGCATGAAGAACAAAAAGATGATTTAGGTTTTGAATTCATTGAGGCATTTGAAAAAACAATAAATGATATTTTAAATACCCCGTTTTATGCGGCTATAATAGAAGATGACGTAAGGTCTGCCACTTTAAAAAGATTTCCATATTCAGTTATTTACCGAGTAATCGTAGAAAGATTTGAAATAAGAGTCATTGCAATCATCCACCAACATAGACATCCAAATTGGATACGCAACCGAATACAATAATGCCGAACAATCTCGCCGATTTCTTTAACACAAAAGTTGCTCAATACAATCAACCATGGTTTATAAAAGATGATCCCATTTGTGTGCCGCATCGGTTTACAAAATTGCAAGACATTGAAATAGCGGGCTTTTTTGCTGCTGTTTTTGCATGGGGTATTCGAACAACTATTATCAATAAAACCAATGAGTTATTGAAGCTAATGGATGATGCACCGCATGATTTTATTCTTCACCATCAGCCACAAGATTTAAAGAAACTATTGACTTTTAAGCATCGGACTTTTAACACAACTGACTTACTATATTTTATTCATTTTTTGCAGTACCATTATCATGACAATTCATCGCTAGAAACCGCTTTTACAAAATGGTTATCACCTACTGATGCAACGATTGAACAAGGGTTGATTGGGTTTCATCAATATTTTTTTTCTCTAGAAGATTTTCCACCAAGAACTAAAAAACATATTGCCACACCTTACAAACAATCATCTTGCAAAAGGCTAAATATGTATTTGCGTTGGATGGTTCGCTCTGACAATATTGGTGTTGATTTTGGATTGTGGAAAACTATTAAACCATCGCAACTCGTTTGCCCCATTGATGTACACGTAGCAAGAGTAGCGAAACGATTTAATTTGTTAGATAGGAAATTAGTTGACTGGCAAGCAGCACTAGAACTAACCGATTATTTAAGAACTATAGACGCAAATGATCCTGTAAAATATGATTTTGCATTGTTTGGTTTAGGTGTAATAGAAAAATTTTGATGTTTGATTATATTGATTAAAATGATTTGTTATGATAAATGAAGTAGCAACCTTACAACAAGGCTTGGAGAAAGAAACTGGCATTCTATTAACTAATAATTTTAGAGTTGAATTAGCGGATTTTGTTAATCATCTTATCAATACGGACTTTGATAAACTGATATTTTTGTTGTACAGAATTGATGTAAAAGAAAGCGCTATTAAACAGTTATTAGCCCTGCCTTCAACTAGTAACGCCGGCGAATTAATTGCTGATGCAATAATTGCTAGGCAAGTTGAAAAAATTACAACTAGACAGCAGTTTAAACAACCCAATGATAGTATTGCAGAAGAAGATAAATGGTAGCTTATCCATGCACCCATTTATAAATAGTCATGCCACACAATACTGTCATAGCAAGTACTACTAGCCAGCCAACTATCTGCATCCACAGTGGGTGTACATAATTTTTAAGCAATGAATGCTTTCTTGCAGCCACTAAAATAACGGCTAGTGCAATAGGTAAAATCAATCCATTTAATGCGCCTGCCATCACCAACAATTTGATAGGCTCACCCACGATTACAAATACAACTGTAGAGAAAATGATAAAGCCATTGATCAAAGCTTTTTCGTATCGTTGAAAAAAAGGATGGAACGTTTTTAAAAAAGAAACAGATGTGTAGGCGGCTCCAACAACAGACGTGATTGCGGCACTCCACATTACTACGCCAAAAAAGCGATAACCAATATTACCTGCTGCAATTTTAAACACCGATGCTGGTGGATTTGCAGCATCAATAACGGCACCACTACTTACAACACCCAAAGCAGCTAAAAATAATAGCGTACGCATAATGCCAGTAATCACAATGCCGCTCACGGCACTTTTATTTACAGCTTTTATTTGCTGAACACCTTTAATATTCGCATCTAATAAGCGGTGGGCACCAGAAAAGCTAATATAACCGCCAACAGTGCCACCAACAAGTGTTACAATAGTTTGTACATCTATTTTTGAGGGTAAAAAACTGTGTGTTATGGCGGTTGTAATAGGTGGGTGCGAACTGATAGCTACATACATCGTAAGCAGGATCATTAGTACACCAAGCACCTTCGTAAATGCATCCAAGAATTTGCCTGCTTCTTTCATCCAAAAAATAAATAATGCTAAGCCACAACTAATAATGGCACCATAGGTAGTATCTAATCCTGTCAAAACATTTACCCCCAAACCGCAGCCTGCAATATTACCAATATTAAAAGCCAAACCACCAAGTACAATTAAGGCAGCTAAAAAATAACCAAGTCCTGGTAATAGTTTGTTAGCAAGGTCTTGTGCGCGCAATTCACTAATTGTTATAATACGCCATATGTTTAACTGTGCACCAATGTCTAATAAAATTGATAATAGAATTACAAACCCAAAACTCGCAGTCAGTTGTTGGGTAAATACAGTTGTTTGGGTTAAAAAACCTGGGCCAATAGCTGAGGTTGCCATTAGAAAGGCAGCCCCTAAAATGGCTGAAGATTTACTGGGCTTTAATGTCAATGTGATGTTGTTTTAAGGTGTCATGTA
>JAYWCY010000208.1:0-2088 GCA_043780175.1 Chitinophagales bacterium | reverse complement strand
TGGAAAACCAGTTGATGGTGGAATAATAGATTTGGGCAAAAAAGATGCTTTGGTTAAAATGAAAAACATGTCCAATGCCCAAGCATTTGCCATTACCTTAGAAAAAACAGGAGGAAATCCTACCCCAACACCAGACCAAATGTTTGTGCTGGGAAAAATTTAAATACGCGATTTAGAAGACAGAATTTAAGAAGATTAGCACAAATAAAGCCGTAACCACAACTATCAAAAACAAAAGATTATAAGAAAGATGGTTAAAGTCTTTTGTTATAATCTTTTTTCTTTTTAAGGAAATAAGAATAATAAAGCCGCTCAAATAATTTTGAACGGCTATATTATTTCTTATAATAAAAATGGTTTATTTAGAAAATTTCAACTTGTTGCCCAAGAAGATTGCGCTGGAACCCAATTCTTCTTCAATGCGAAGTAATTGGTTGTATTTTGCAATACGGTCGGTACGAGAAGCAGAACCCGTTTTAATCTGTCCACAGTTTAAAGCAACTGCCAAATCAGCAATGGTTACATCTTCTGTTTCGCCGCTGCGATGGCTCATAATGGTATTGTACCCAGCATATTGTGCCATAGTTACCGCATTCATTGTTTCTGTAATAGTACCAATTTGGTTCACTTTTACCAACAAGCCATTTGCAATTTTTTCGTTGATGCCTTTTTCCAAACGGGTTACGTTGGTTACAAATAAGTCATCGCCCACCAACTGAACTTTATGGCCCAGTTTTTCAGTCAATGATTTCCAACCTGCCCAATCGTCTTCGGCCATACCATCTTCAATAGAAACTATTGGATATTTTTTTACCCAGCTTTCCCAAAATTTTACCAATTCATCACTGCTTAAAGCTTTGCCACTGCTTTTATGAAAAACATATCTCTTTTTCTTAGCATCCCATAATTCACTATTAGCAGCATCCATAGCAATAACAATTTGGCTTCCTGTTTTATAACCTGCAGCAGTAATAGCTTGTAAAACTGTTTCAATGGCTTCTTCATTGCTTTGAATATTTGGTGCAAAACCACCTTCATCGCCAACATTGGTGCTATACCCTTTTTTCTTCAATACACTTTTTAATACATGAAAAATTTCTGTACCCCAACGCAAACCTTCACTAAATGAGCTTGCCCCAACAGGCATAATCATAAATTCTTGAAAGTCTATTTTATTATCTGCATGAGCCCCACCATTAATAATATTCATCATAGGCACAGGCAAAGTTTTTGCATTTGTTCCTCCAATATATCTATACAAAGGCAAACTTGCTTCTTCTGCTGCAGCTTTTGCAACAGCCATACTTACAGCTAAAATTGCATTTGCCCCCAATTTACTTTTATTTTCAGTGCCATCTAATTCAATCATAGCTTGGTCTATTGCAGCTTGCTCACTTACATCAAAACCCATAAGCATTTCACCCAATTTTTCATTTACATTTTTTACCGCTTTTAAAACGCCCTTGCCGCCGTACATTTTAGCATTTCCATCTCTCAACTCAGCAGCTTCATGAATACCAGTACTAGCACCACTTGGCACTGCTGCCCTGCCCATAAATCCTGCTTCTGTTATTACATCTACTTCAACAGTAGGATTACCCCGACTATCTAAAATTTGCCTTGCATGAACGTCTAAAATAAAACTCATAATTTTTCGATTTGATGCAAATGTAATATTAGTAGGATTTTTAGATGATAAATTTGTATGACATTTGACTTTTATTTTGAATAAGATGCTAAAAAATATCAATAAACAGCTTTTCTCTTTTTTACTTATAGTTGCTGCACTAAAGATTTTTTTTTCTTTTTTTATAGAGTTAGGAAACGATGAATCTTACTATTTTACTTATGCCTTAAAACCACAACTTAATTATTTTGATCATCCATTAATGGTGGGATTATTAATAAGATTGTCAACTTTAAACTTATATTTTGTAAATGATGTATTGTTAAGATTAGGACCTATAATTTGTTGTTTAATAGCCTCAATATTTTTATTTAAAACAGTAGAGCTAATATTTAATAGAAATGCAGCTTGGTACACTATTGTTGTTTATAATTTTTCAGTTTATACCACGGTTATTGCTG
>JAYWCY010000207.1:0-2151 GCA_043780175.1 Chitinophagales bacterium | reverse complement strand
ACTTTTATTATTATCAATACCAAACATATGTTCAAAGCCAACGGCAAAATCTAGAAAGCGTGTAACAAATTCGTCTGTAACTGCAATATTGCCACTAGTTTGATAGCCAACATGTACTTCGTGCCCTTGATCTTGCAAGCGCATAAAAGTGCCTCCCATGCTTATGATATCATCATCTGGATGTGGTGAAAATATCAAACAACGTTTAGGGTGTGGGCTGCTACGCTCTGGGTGGGCAGGAATAACTGCATTTGGCTTGCCACCTGGCCATCCTGTAATACTGTCTCGTAACATATAATAAACCTGTAGATTGATCTCGTAAGCGTCGTTTTTTTCTACTAATAAATCGCTTAATCCGTTTTCATTATAATCTAGTGGTGTAAGGCTTAATACAGGTTTTTGAAGTTTTAAGGCCATGTTTACTACGGCACGCTTTATCATTTTATCCGTCCATTCGCACTCACCAGTAAGCCAAGGTGATTTGATGCGTGTTAAATCGCTGGCGGCAATTTCATCTACTACAAACAAACAATCATTATGTTGCTGTAAAATGCTTGCAGGAATTTGTTCTGTTACGTTTTCTTCTACTGCTTTGGCTATGATAGGCGCTTTGTTGCCCCATGCTAATAAGACGACTTTTTTGGCCTTTAAAATGGTGCTAATGCCCATTGTAATGGCTAGCCTTGGTACTTGTGTAATGCCTAAAAAGTCTCTAGAATTTGCCATTCTAGTAGAATTGTCTAACGTAACCAATCTTGTTTTTGAAAAAATACTGCTACCAGGTTCGTTAAAACCGATATGCCCGTTATTGCCAATACCTAAAATTTGTAAATCAATGCCACCTAATGCTTCTATTAATTGCTCGTATTTTTGACAATGTTTTTTGATATCTTCTTTTGGTAACTCGCCACTAGGTATATTAATATGTAAAGGGTTAATATCTATGTGGTTAAATAAATGGCGGTGCATAAACGTCCAATAGCTTTGTATGGCATGGTGTTCTAGTGGGTAATATTCATCTAAATTAAACGTAATCACGTTTTTAAAGCTTAGGCCTTCTTCTTTATGCAGCCTTACCAACTCGGCATATAAAGGAATGGGTGTAGAGCCTGTGGCTAAGCCAAGTACACAATCTTCTTTTTTAGCTTGCTTTTCTTTTATTAAATCTGCAATTTCTCGTGCTGCAAATAGAGAACCTTCTTTTGCCGTTTTAAAAATTTTTACTGGTATTTTTTCAAAACTGTCAATTAAATCTATGTTTTTTAGAAAAGCCATATATGTGCGTTTGTTTGCAAGGTAAATGTATCAAATTGCGGTTAGATGCGGAAAAAAGTTTTACAAGTATTGCTAAATTGCACTTGTATGACAATATTAAAAGTTATTATGTATTACAAAATAATACTTATCAGGTAATTTTTAGAATAATTTTTATTAAGTTAGGATACTTGCAACACTAGTCAGCTTATGGCTGTTCGGCGGCCCATTAGTATCCATTTAGCACACATTTTTATAATACAATACACGAAATGTATATTACGCGTAGCTATTATTTGTTACTATTTTACATCTTTTAAGGGGATTTCTACACTAAGTTTACAGCCTTTGCCAGGTGCGGTATCTAAAACTAATTTTCCGTTAAACAGTTCTGCACGTCTTTTCATGTTAGATAGACCAATACCTGTACTAGCTTTGTTATTATTAAAGCCAATGCCGTCATCCCTAATACTTAATACTAATTGATTATTTTTAATAAAACCTTCTACAGCAATGGTTGAGGCTTTGGCATATTTTAAAATATTATTGAGTTGTTCTTGTAAAATTCTATGGAGGTTTAACTGAAATTCTTTGGTTGCAGGATAATCTTTAAAAGCGTCATCAAATTGCAATATCATTTTGTAACGATTATCTGCATTAAACGCTTTAAGTGTATTTGTAAATGCTTGCTCTAAAGTAATATCATCAAAAAAAACAGGTGCTAAACGGTGCGACAGGTTTCTAATTTCTTTAAATGCCAAATCCAAGGTTTCTATCCCCTCTTTAAATATGGGTACTTTATTTTCTGGCAAACTTTTCTCAATCATTTTAAAGGCAATCTTGCTACTTGTTAATATTTGGCAAACATTGTCATGTAGCTCTCCACCAATTTCGTAG
>JAYWCY010000206.1:0-5226 GCA_043780175.1 Chitinophagales bacterium | reverse complement strand
TAATGGAGGCAGAAAGAGCACACTTACAAGCCTTGATTCACTTCTTTCAAGCTGCGCCAGTAGCTTATGAAAAACTCAATTCACAAACACCAATACAAGCTGTAATTGTACCACGTAATGATGTCGTAAAAAAACTAGCTAATAAACTACAAGATGAAGGCTTTGATATACGACCAATATTGTACCCAACTGTACCAAAAGGCAAAGAGCGGTTAAGAATTGTATTGCATTGCTTTAATACAATAGATGAAGTGGAAAAATTGCTGCAGTTGCTGAAAAGTTAACCACAAAGCTCACTAAGGTTTTCACAATGCACACGAAGCGATTTTAGTGACCCTTGTGTTTCTTTTCTTTTGTCCCTTGTGGTAAAAACACTACCGATTTAGCATCTCAAAATGTAGCTCACCAAAGTTTTGTAGTGATGATAATTTTAAGTCGGCCGCACCCCATTTATCATCTTTCTGCACACTACCATGTGGTACAACCACACATTTCATTCTGGCAGCTTTGGCAGAAATCATCCCATTAAAACTGTCTTCAAAACATAAGCAACTAGTAGGATTTGATTTTAGCTTTTCAGCACAATCTAGGTACACTTGTGGATGCGGCTTACCATAAGGTAAGTCTTCAGCGGAGGAAGTTGCATGTATATATGGACCAATACCTGTAAGCCTTACTACCAAATCAATAAGCGATTGTGGCGATGATGTAGCAATACCAATTTTATACCCTTTTTTGTGAAAAAAGTTGATGATATGGTTTACACCTGGCATAATGGTAGCTTTTGCTTCTACTTTTTGCAAAATACTTTCAAATATTAGGTTTTCAGCAGTCTTAGTATCTATATGATTAATATGAAAATAGGCAAACCACCATTGGATAAATTCTCTAGTGCGCAAGCCTGTGGTACTATTGCAAAGCTCATTTGTAAGTGTTGCACCAAAAGTGGCAAATACTTGTATGGCAGCTTCGTTCCATAATGGTTCGCTATCTATTAGTAAACCATCCATATCAAAAATTACTGTATTTAAAGGCATTGTAGTGTTTTAAGGCTGCAAATGTATTGGGTTTAACACGTAGGTACATAAGAAAGGAAAAGTAATACACAGTAATTACTATGGAATCTTACTTTTAAACTATGTTACAATGTGTTAAGAATATACGCGCTACAATAAAAGCTGCAAAAGAATAAGAACGCTCCAGTGTGCGACGCAACAAAAGCCAAAAAGCAATACTAGCGCTGGTTACAACAAAAACAATAGGCTACGCCGAAAAAGCGTAGTCTATTGTTAATCAAGTGATTTAGGTTTAAAATTATTTAGTTATCGTAAAACTATCTAAAGGCTTACCATTGGCGTCTACCTGTTTGATAGTAAGGGTTTTACCACTAATGTCTGCGATGGTAAATGTGTGTACAGTAGAAATAAATTTATTGGTAAATTTCTGCCAACTGTCAGTATCGTTTTCTTGTTCGGGATCATACAAATCTTGGCCACCGGCACCTGTAACGATGTATATCACACCTTTTGGTTGGGTATTGGTTTTGCCATCAAAGGTTTTATCAAGCGTCCATTTGCCCACCACTACTCTACCACGTATGGTTTTATTGTCTTTGCCACCTATTAATAACACGCCTTTTTTTATTGGTGCAAACAGCATAGGAAAGCTGCGTTGGTAATTGTGCACATGGCCATTAAATACAATATCAACTTTACCTTTCTCAAACACGGGTGCTAGCAAACGCATTTGCTGCTGCTCAAAATGGTCTAAGGATGAACTAAACCCAGGATGATGATATAGTACAAAATGCCATTGTATATCTTTAGAATTTGTGAGATCTTCTTTCACCCAATTTACCAATACAGAGTCCGTCCAATCTACATAAGTATCTGCATCTAAAACCGTCCAATGTGCATTGCCATAATTAAATGAAAAATTAGCCATTGTAGGGTAACGATTACCAGCGCCTTGATAAAAAGCTTTTTTATTGGCATCACTACCTTTTAACAAAGGGGTAATGGTGCCGCCTTCTTTACCAACTGGGCCATTTAATGGTTGATCCCAATAGTGATAATACGCCAATGCATCAGGCTGTTTATCTAGGTCACGGCTATCTGCATCGTGATTTCCCAAAGCACCTATAAATGGTATTGAACGCATTAATGGCACACCAACTGTATCGGCTTTCTGTGCATTATAAATAGGCCAAAATTTAGTGGTATAATCGGCAATGGTACCATTATCGTATACAATATCGCCTGGCACTAAAATCATATCTGCTTTGGCATTGTACACACCATTGGCTATTTCTTTAGCTTCTTTAGTACCTGCACCAATATCGCCAAATACCACAAAGCGCTGCGGTTGATTTGCAGTTTTAGGTGCTTGCGCTTGCGCAGTAAATACGTCTTTACCATTTTTTAAAATCCGGTAAGTAAATCTGCTACCACTTATTAAATTAGTTAATGAAGCTCTATAAACAACATGTACTGGTTCATTGGCAACGGCAATGGTTGTAGCTGTTGGGGTTGCTATTTTTATCCAAATATTCTTTACTTGATGCTCTAGAGACCAAGTTGCTGTGCTATCTTTCGTTTGCCATAATACTTGTAAAGATTGTGCAGTCGGATTGCTTCCTATTTGCAAATAAGGCGTTACCACAAATGCATCGTTACTATTGGTTTGTGCCATTGCACTACAGCAAATAGCGAGGCATAAAAAACTTATTATTTTATGAGTCATTTTTATTTTTTAATTTTTTTAATTTAGAAAAGTGCTATTGTTGGTATTGTACTTTTATAAATGATTATTCTAGTGTTGATTACCTCTATCCTTACTTAGGTATCCAATATCTTTACCAAGTGTTGTCATTTCTGTTACGTCTTACTTATTACCTAAAAGTAACGCATTGGGTATAAAACAGATGTTGGTTTTAAAGTACAATCAATCGTTGTAGAATCTGTTGCAAAAGGATAATTACTACATCTTTTGCTACTTTATACCCATCATACCTGATTTTTCAATTTATAAAATACAAATTACCATCAAGCCTTACCATCGTTTTTAATTTTGTATTAGCCAATGAAACTGTAGCGTCTAGCACTTTACCTTTAATGATTTGTGCAAAATGAACGAATCAACCAAGTAGTAATATTGGTAGCAAAAATGTGTACTTTTTAATGCATTTAAATACGGTAATCATATTGTAGCGTTTGGTTTATGCTGCAAATATGCCAGTTGTACATTGGCTAAGATATCGTTAACAAAATGGTAAGAATTATGTGACAATTTGATAGTAATTGTATAACAATTATATAACAAACGACAAGGAATTTAAATAGCATTAATGTTATAAAAAATTTTCTTACAACTTTTACATAAACGATTCTAGCAATAGTAAATCCAGATAAAATATTTTGCATTTGCAAAGCAGCCCTTTTAAAAACATGTGTACAAATTGTATTTGGTTGTGTTGCCAATATAACAATATTGTAAGTAAAAAAAGATATTACAAAAAAAAGCCCGGCAATAATGCCGGGAACAATTCTATTATTATTTCATTATTTAAAACTTATTTGTGACGCTAGTTTTTAATAATTGTTTGAACCGTATTTAAATTAAGACTTCTAATATCTAAATAATACACACCTAGTGTTAACTGTGCGACATTAATACTAAAAGTAGTCGTATTAGCAGGTACTATTTTTTTAAATACAAGCTTACCAGATATATCATGCATATTTAAAATTTCATTACCCATTAACCCAGTAATAGCAAGCATATTACTTACAGGATTAGGATACGTACTTACTTTAAACTGTGCACCGATTTTGACTATTAAAATATTGCTATACGTTATAGCCCCTTCCATACTCATAATTTTTAAGCGGTAATAGCTTGAAGCGATAAAAGCCCCGTCAACAAATGAATAATTAGTTGTAGCTGTTGTATTATTAACAGCCATTACAGTACCAATATCAGTAAACGAAGCCCCATCGCTACTTTTTTGTATCGCATAATTTGCAATACCTATTTCGCTCGCAGCAGACCAAGATAATTTTGAAACATTGGTTACTAAAGCGGCAGAAAAATTGAGTATTTGAACTGGTAAAACACTACCAAGCTCACCTGCGCCAAAACTACCATATGCACTATAAGTAGCTGTTGCATTTCGTGTAACACTATTAGCCGAAGTGGCTACCGTTGTAAGCCAATTTGTACCATCGTTTCTACCAATACCAATTTGAGAGTTAGTGAATGTTAAAAACCTAGTACCAGCTAACACATTTGTCCAACTTAAATTAATAGCACTACTTTGGTTTTTATTGGTTATTGGATTTATAATCCAAGCCGCATCAACGGCACTTTGCTTTTGTGTAGTGTTAAGTGCTGTGCCATTTGGCAAGCCGTTAGTTGTAAGGCCTTCATATACACTTACATTAAAAGTATCAATACCTGATGGCGTAATAGTAGCTGGCAAATAATTAGTAGCTGATCCAATTGGGAAAGTTTTTGCACTAGAAAAACCATCTATACGTAAAGTACCAACAGTTGCCCCACTTGCTTTAGTAACTATGTATCTTGATGCAGTTGCACCAATGATGCTTGCAGTGCTTAATAAGTGCAATGTATCGGTATTATTGATTGTTAGGTTCCCATTAGCAAGTGTTAGTATTCCACCGATGGCTTGTGATTTATTGGTAGTTACGGCCCCATTGAAAGTAACGTCACCAGTAGCATTATTTGAATTGGTTGTAAAAGGCGTTGTGGTGGTTGCATTAAAAATATATCCCACACCCGCATCAAATGATTTTGTACCAATAGTTGTAAACGAGCCGTCTATACCGCCAATATTGGCTGTTGATAATATCGCGGTGCCATTACTAATTGTAAATGATGTGCAAGCGCCTGTAGCCGCCTTAGACATTGTGAATTGAGACACATCGCTAGCCGTCGTTATTATATAAGAATTTGCAGGTATATTGGTACCAGTAACCAAGCTACCTATACTCACATTGGCCGTATTAATACCAGTGGCATATTTTAAAGCATCTAAACTTACTACATTACCAGCAACTGTACCATTGGTAGTTGCGGTGGCACTTGCCTTAACAGAAATATTACCTGGCGATAGAAGCCCAGTGCTAGAAATAGTTTTTGATAGTACATTTAATTTACCTGTAATGGTAGAAATAGGGCTACTGATGGTATCTGAACCAATCTTTA
>JAYWCY010000205.1:0-13047 GCA_043780175.1 Chitinophagales bacterium | reverse complement strand
GTACGGTAGTAGATGGTGCTACAGTAGAAGTAAACGATGGTAAAATTGTACAAGTAGCTATATCCATAACACCAGCAAGTGGTGCTAAAGTGGTAGATGGTAAAGGCAAGCACGTTTATCCAGGTTTAATTCTATCATCAACCGACCTTGGCTTAAAAGAAATAGCCAATGGTGTACGTGGGAGTAACGATTATACTGAACTAGGTGACTACAACACTAGCATTCGTTCTATTACAGCTTATAATACCGATTCTCGTGTAATTAATATGTTGAGAGCAAATGGTATTCTATTGGCGAGCGTTACGCCAGAAGGTGGCGTTATTAGTGGTTCATCTACTGTGGTACAATTAGACGCTTGGAATTGGGAAAACGCAGCTTACAAAATGGATGGCGGTATTCATGTAAATATGCCAAGTTTTATTGCCCGTGTGGGTAGAAGAGGTGGCGGGGGCGGCGGTTTCCGTGGATTTGGTGGTGCTGGTGGTGAAGCTGTAGATCCAAACAAAGCTGGTTTAGATAAAGTAGACGAAATTAAGTCTTTCTTTACCCAAGCGAAAGCTTATTTAGCCGAACCGACACATAGTGCTACTAACTTAAAACTAGAAGCTGTAAAAGGCTTGTTTACAAAACAACAAAAACTATTTGTACATGCTGACCAAGTAAAGCAAATGCTGGTAGCTATAGACTTTGCAAAGGAGTTTGGTTTTGATGTGGTAATTATTGGCGGTAGTGAAAGCTTTTTAATGGCTGATATACTGAAGGCTAATAATATTCCAGTTATTCTAAATCAATCTCATGCATTACCAGCTACAGAAGATGATGATGTAGACCAACCTTATAAAACACCAGCCGCTTTACAAAAAGCAGGAGTATTGTTTGCTATTAACGATGCGTTTGATGAAGCCCGTTACCGTAACTTAAGCTACAATGCAGGTACTGCGGCTACCTATGGTTTAACCAAAGAACAAGCCCTATCTGCCATTACGCTAAATGCAGCTAAAATACTAGGTGTAGATGCAACTACTGGCTCACTAGAAGTAGGTAAAGATGCCAACATTATAGTAACCGATGGTGATATACTAGACATGAAAAGCAGCAATGTTACTTACGCCTTTATACAGGGCCGCCAAGTAAGCCTAGACAATAAGCAAAAAGAACTATACGAAAGATACAAATACAAATACGGGATTAAATAAAATGCTAGTTTAAATTTAATGTAAAGTCGCTATGCAGAAATGTGTAGCGGCTTTTTTGTATTTTAAATAGAATGAATTAGATTGCAAAAGAGCTATTTAATAATGAATTGTACTTACTTAGTGTTGTATTTACTTTGTAACAGCATCAATTTTGGAATATAAACGTTATAACATTTAGTATTGCAATGGATGTGTACTATAAATTTAAAAAATGAAAAAATTTATTAGTCAAGTCGTATTGCTTCTACTTCTCACAATTGGTGGCTGTAAGAATTCCGATAAAGCATTATGTTCTGAATTTAAAGTTGGAAAGTATTATTTGCATTCAAAGTATAACGGTTGGGATTATGTAATTGACAGAAGAGATTCTTTTCAAATTGAAACATCTAGAACAACAGGATTGATTTCGAAATGGAAGATTAATTGGATAAATGATTGTGAGTACGAAACAATTTTTACTAAAGAAAATTATGGATCAAATACCACTGACCCTAATAAAATTGTATTCAAGAACATAAAGTACAAAATCCTAGAAGCAACGGATAAATTTTATATCTATTCAACGAAAATAGATAGTGTAGAAATAACTGATACGCTTTGGAGGAATGCAAAACATTAAGATCAGTTACCCACTTTGGCGTAAGGCTTTGCCTACGCTGTACATCCGTCTTATAACAGCCAAGATTAAGATATTCAACCAGCGCCAATCCACTTCATCTGCTTTATCTGTGTTCTTATCATCGCATTAAATGTTTCGCTACACCATTCAAACCAAACCTTCACACTATTTTAAGAAATTAACGTTGCCATTCATCCACCATTAACATTCTATTCAAATTATAATTATTTATTTCGGGATTGTAACTTTTTTGGCTGCACATCGTACAGTTACTACATACGACTATTCCTAAAAATATTTATAACAAACTAATGCGTCATCACTATTGTTTCAAAAGTATTTATCGCTTTCTATTTACAATTAGTTTATCTACTGTTACCATGTGGGCAACAGCGCAAACTGCTACCGCACTAAAACAATTAAAAGCCGTACGTACTACCCAAAAAATAGTGATTGATGGTAACTTAAACGATAACGCTTGGCAAAGCGCACCAATAGCCACCAATTTTGTTGAGTTTAGACCATCTTTTGGCAATATTGAAGATGCGAAGAATAAAACAGAAGTGTATATCTTATACGATAATGATGCCATTTATGTAGGTGGTTTTTGTCATGAGCCATCAACCGATAGCATTTCTAAAGAGCTAGTGGGTAGAGATGTAATTGGAGTAAATGATTATATAGGTGTATTGTTTGATACCTATAATGATAAAATTAATGGCTTTGGCTACTATGTTACACCATTAGGTGAGCAGTATGATGCTAAGTATACCAACAATGGCGAGGATGGTAGTTGGAGCAGTGTGTATGAATCTCATGCCAATATTGTACCCGGTGGCTGGACATTTGAAATGCGCATTCCATATTCGGCTATTCGTTTTTCTAACAAAAAAATACAAGACTGGGGCCTTAATATTACGCGTAATAGAAAGAAAAGTGGTAAGCAATATTTTTGGAATCCACTAAATCCCACTATTGGGGGTACCATGTTTTCGCAAGCAGGGACTTGGACGAATGTTGAAAATATTAAACCACCCTTGCGCTTATCTTTCTCGCCATATTTAGCCACATATGCCAATCATTATCCATTAGATCAACCGGGTGTAAGCAATTGGAGCACATCGGTAACTGGTGGTATGGATGTAAAGTATGGTATTAATGCCGCCTTTACATTAGATATGACGTTGATACCAGATTTTGGACAAGTACAAAGTGATAATAAAGTGCTAAACCTTAGCCCGTTTGAAATAAAATATGATGAGAATCGAACCTTTTTTACCGAAGGTACAGAGCTGTTTAGTAAAGGCAACTTGTTTTATAGCAGGCGTATTGGTGGCACGCCATTGCATTATAGCGATGTGTATAGTCAGGTAGCGGCTAATGAACATGTAGTAGCCAATCCATCAGCACCCAAATTGATTAATGCTACTAAAATTAGTGGTAGAACGGCCAGCGGTTTAGGGATAGGCTTTTTTAATGCTATTTCTGACGCGCAATATGCTACTATCGAAAATGACAATACTGGCAAAACTCGGACTGAACAAACAAGTAGTACCACAAATTATAATATTATTGTGCTAGATCAGTCGTTAAAACACAATTCCAGCATCTCATTAATAAATACTAGTACCATCCGTAGTGGCAAAGATTATGATGCGAATGTAACAGCAGGCATTTGGGATTTATACGACAAAAAAAACAAATGGAACTTTTTTGGTCAAACAGCAATCAGTCAGCTATATGGTTATAAGCCAGATGGCGGCAATCAAATTGGTTATAGCCACAGTTTGGGATTTGCAAAAACAAGTGGTAGGTTTAATTTTAATGCCTATCAAAACCTTACTGACAATAAGTATAACCAAAACGATATGGGTTATGCAACCAATAATAATTTTTTTGATCATGGTTTATGGGTGGGTTATAAATGGCTAAAACCCACTAGCTGGTACAATAATTTACGGTTTAATTTCAATTTCAATTATTCAAGGCGTTTTTATCCAGCAAGCTACCAGTCTGCAAGTATCAATAGCAATGTTAACAGCCAATTTAAAAACTTATGGAACGGCGGTATTTATGTATCGTATGCACTAGCGCAAAATGATTTTTATGAATCACGTATAGGCAATGTGTTTAAAATTCCTGCGAAGCATTTGGTAGATGTTTGGATAAATACCAATAGTACTAAAAAATATTCTGCTGGTGTAGAATTGGCCTACTATGCCACACCAAAATTTGGGTCAAGCGGTGCCGATGTTAACGTTAATCATAATTATCGTTTTAATAAAAGATTAACTATTTCATTTAATAGCAATACACAATTACGCTACAACAATATTGGTTTTGCAACTTCAGATGCAAATGGCAGTAGTATTTTTGGAAGTCGCACACGCTATTCAGTAGAAAACATCTTAAACGTAAAGTATAATTTTAATAATACTATGGGTTTAAGTGTAAGAACAAGACATTATTGGAGCCGTGTGAATTATTATCAATTTTACAATCTTACAACAGATGGTAATTTAAATGCTACAGCAAATATGTACCCCGACGCCAATTACAATATCAATTTTTTTAATGTAGATATGGTGTACACTTGGCAGTTTGCTTTGGGTAGTTTCTTAAATGTTGGCTGGAAAAATTCAGCTCAAAACTTTGACCCAGCTTTAGAACGCGATTATTTTAAAAACCTTAAATCAACACTAGCAAGCGACCAATTGAATAATTTTTCGGTAAAAGTGATCTACTTTTTAGATTACGGAAAGTTGAAGAAAAAAACAATTGTATAAGCTTACTCAGTTTTACTTTTAACAGGATACAATAAACGCAAGGCATTAAAAATAGCTTGATGTGTAATTGTTGCATGATTTTCTTGGGGCAAATAATCAAAATAAATTTGCAGTTTTTTGTTGTTACTTAGTTGTAGTTTTTCGGCAAGTAAGTTCGCCTCTACCTCCATTACGTGGGGTGTTTCTGTGGGCGCAAGCCCTTCTTTACCAACACCAATGTACACGCTTGTGCTTTGTGTAAAACCTGCCTGCAACACCAATGATGTTATTTGAAGTAGCGAACCATTATCCCACCACAAGCTTGGGCTAATGATAATATATTGGTTAAATAGCAAGGGCTTTTTTAGTAGTATTTCTGTGGCTAAAAGCCCAGCCAATGATTGACCAATAAGGGTTTTGTACGTATTGGTGTGATAAGTATTGGCTATAAAAGGCTGTAATTCTTTTTCTAAAAAGGCAATAAATGTTGCAGAATGGCCAGCAGTTTTGTATCGATTACTATCTGCTTTTATGCTGGTTGGGTAAGTAAAATCTCGTTTGCGATCTACATTTGCGATACCAACAATGATGGATTTTGGTACTCTATTAATCCACGAAAAATTATTGAATTGAAATAACCCTACCACATGAATAAAATCTTCATCTGCCGAGCCATCTAATAAATAAATAACTGGATAAGTAACGGTATCATTGGCATTATAACCATCTGGCAAATAGATATTAAGTGTTCTTTTTTCGCCTAAAATAGTCGACTCAATTACACGAATCTCACCCAATACAAAGGGTTTTGTATCGCTTTGTGGTACGGTTCTTACTGTTTGGGCCAAGCAAAAGTTGACTAATAATAGTAATGTGAAGCTGCTAAATATTATTTTCATGTAAATGTGGCGTCAGTATTAAAATATGTGGCCTAAGTTAAGGTACGATAATCTAGTAAACAAAAACGCCTCGGCAAGTTTGCGGAGGCGTCTGTAATAATGATATAAATGCTATTTATTGATTCGCTACAGCATATTTCCACCAATCTGCCAATGAACTACATGTGGCATAATCTTTATCTATAGTAATGTAATAATTCGGTAAATGTTCTTTAAACCAAGCTTCTAAAACACCTTGCTTTTTCTCTTCTAAAGCCCTTGCTTGAATACGATTATAATCTTGTTTTAAATTCTCTCTATGTGGTTCAGTACGGTTTTGTAGGTAAATGATACGTACCATTTTAGTACCTCTTTCGTTGGTATAAACTTGTGGTTTAGAAATATCACCAACTTTTAAATCTTTTAAAGCAACTACCATCTCTTTATCCGGTAATTGGTCAATACTTAAAAAAGTAGAACCTGTTCTGTCAGATAAACGGCCACCGCTAAATTTACTATTCTCATCATCACTAAACTTGTTTACAGCTTCGCCAAAATCAAAGCGCTTCTCAAGTACGTTTTTGCGAATAGTATCTAACTTATTTAAACTGGCTTTTATTTCATCCTCGGTTACAGGCGGTATTTTTAGGATGTGACGCACAATCGCATCATCACCGTTGCGACTAACCATATAAATGATATGATAGCCAAATTTTGATTTAATAACTGGCGAAATTTGACCCTCTTTTAAACGGAAGGTTGCCGCCGTAAAGTCTTTATCAAAATCTCTACCAGTTCTATTAATAGCCAAAGTACCACCTTGTTGCTCAGTACCTTTATCGTCAGAATTTAATTTTGCTAATTGGTCAAACTTTTTAACACCCGCTTCCGCTTGACGCTTGTAGTCGTATAGTTGCTTAATTACATATTCTTCTACATCTTTTGTAGCTTTTGGCTGTAAAACTACTTGGCTTATTTCTACTTCACTTTCATAATAAGCTAGGCTATCTTTTGGAATTTTGCTGTAAAATAACTTTACTTCCGTAGGCGTAATTTTTACCGCATCCAACACTTTCGCTCGCATTTGGTCAGCCAACTTTCTGTCCTTAAAACTTTGTCTAAAATCTTCTTTTATTTGGTAAATGGTTTTACCTGCAATTTCTTCTAGCGCATCTTTAGAGCCATATGAACCGATAAATTGACGAATTTGTAGATCCAATCCAGCTTCAATTTCATCTTCAGTTACTGGTAGAGAATCTTTTTCGGCCTGTAACACCAATGCTTTTTGAATGAGCTGCCCTTCTAAAAAAGCACATTCTGGGTTTGAGGGCAATTGCGCTTCTGCACCTTGACGTTTGTAATCGGCAATAGCATTTAAAATGTCAGATTTTAAAATAATTTTATCGCCAACTTGCGCAATAATTTTATCTGCCACTACCTTTTTAGGCTGTGCAAATACTGACATTGTAATTGCCGTAAGAGAAAAAAGTAAAACAATTTGCTTCATAAATTAACACTTCTAATAAATCAAAAATAAGGCTTTGTAAACGGTGAGAGTGATATATCAAAAGGTTTTTAACAAACTGTTGCACGTCAAAAAGGGTTTACACAATTTTTTATCAAATTGAGCTGTTTATTTTAAGGCTGTTTAGCTATCTTTCATCTATGAAATATCATGTATTTGCACTGTTTTTATTAGTTAGTATGGTATCATGTGCGCAAGAAACACCTAAACCCTTTTGGCTTGCAAAAACTACTGGCAAATTACCATCGCTTAGTTATGGCCTTGGGGACGATAGGCTTGGCGGCGCTAAAATGGGCTATTTAGATACCAATGTGGTTTTAAAAGTTGTCGATTCTACTAAAGACTTATTTCTAGTACAACTGTCTAAAAATCACTTGGCATATATAGCTAAAGAATTTGTTGTGGCAGATACTGTAACCAAACTAAAACCATATTACTTAACGGATAGTTGGTACGTAAAAGGGACAGATAGCTGCTACGATATTGCCTCGATAAGTATTGACGAGCATTTGCCTTACAAAAGCTGGATGGAGATTTCGCCCAGCAAAATAATGATTGACATTTACGGTGTACAAAGCAATACCAATTGGATAACCCAGTTGCAAAATCTAAAAGAAATAAAAAATATTTACTATAATCAAATTGAAGATGATGTAATAAGAGTTACCATCGAGTTGGTGCATCAACAACATTGGGGTTACACAATTGGCTATAATAAAAAAGCATTGGTTATTAAGGTAAAGCGTCAGCCTAATTTGGTAAATATCAAAAACTTGAAAATTGCTGTTGATGCTGGTCATGGTGGCACCAATAGTGGTACTGGTGGCGTAAATACTAGTGCTGTAGAAAAGTCGTTTACCCTGCTTTTTGCTCAAGCTTTTGAAAAGCAATTAAGAACGCTAGGTTTTAAAAATATTGTACAAACTAGAACCAAAGACACTACCATTAACAACAGCGATAGAGTATTATTTCTACAACAGCAAAACCCAGATTTATTAGTTAGTTTCCATTTAAACTCTTCATCAAAAGCAGATGTAAGCGGCAGTAGTACGTATTATAAGCATATTGGTTTTAGGCCACTTACAACAGCCATTTTAAAGCGAATGCTGGCAATAAAAATGAATGAGTATGGCAATATTGGTAATTTTAATTTTACACTAAATGCGCCAACAGATTTCCCCAATTGTCTGTTAGAAGTTGGCTTTTTAAGTAATGTTGCCGATGAAAAGCGTATTATTACAAAAGCCTTTCAGGCACAAGTAGCTAAGCAAGTCTATCTTGGCATTACTGATTGGATAAATAGTATAAAAAACAAATGACGATGTCAAACTTTAGCCGTAGAAAATTTTTAGGTACAGCTGGTCTTGCTACACTTGCAACAAGTGTATTTGCAAATTCAAAAAAAATAAGTGCTGTTGCAAATGATACACCCAAACAAAAACTAATGCATCAGGTGTTTTACTGGCTAAAAAATCCAGACAGTACAGAAGATAAACAAAAATTGATTGATGGCCTTCATGAACTAGTAACTGTAAAGCAAATTAAATACTCGCACGTTGGCGTGCCACAAGTGTACAAGGCTGATGATCCATTAAAAGGTTATCATATCTCGTTGTTAATGGTGTTTGATGAGGCTGATGGTATCAATGAATACCACAAAGATGATATTCACCAAAAATTTGTGAAAGAATGTGGTGGCTTATGGTCTAAAACAATCAAGTTTGATGCTTTAGCGGTGTAAAATAAAAAGAGGATAATCGAAAGAATTTGCTCTGCTGTTTTGTCTGTGCAAATCATGCCAATCATTCAATCAGCGGTTAACTTTACTTTCGCCCTAAAACAAAATAAACCTAATGGATGTAATTATAGATGCAATTGGTCAGCTATATCAATCGTTTACCAACGAGGCTGCTACACGCATAGAAAAACTACCCCAAAGCGGTAGTGATAGAATTTACTTTAGAATTTATGGTAGCAATAATAAAAGCTTTATTGCTACCTATAATGTGAATGTAAAAGAGAATGGAACGTTTATTTATTTCAGTAATCACTTTAAGGTCAAAAGCTTGCCTGTGCCTACCGTGTTTTGTGTAAATGATGCGCAAACCATTTACATACAAGAAGATTTAGGCACTGATAGCCTGCTAAATAAACTGGAACAATATGGGCATGAAAGTTACGCTTATGGCTTATTTGAAAAAAGCTTAAAAGCCCTTGCTAATATTCAAATAAAAGGAGATGATGGCTTAAATTATAATCAATGTCTTACCGCAAAAGAGTTTGGTAAGCAAGCCATTTTAAGCGACTTACTATACTTTAAATATTATTTTTTAGATACGTTGCAATTACCTTACGATAAGCAAGCAATGTTGGATGATTTTGAAGCACTAAGCACCTACTTAACCAAAACCGAGAATAAGTATTTTATGTTTCGAGACTTTCAAAGCCGCAATATTTTGGTAGAGAAAGATGATGTGTATTTCATAGATTTTCAAGGTGGTATGAAGGGGGCTTTGCAGTACGACGTGGCAAGTTTATTATGGCAAGCAAAAGCACAACTAACAGAAGATTGGAAAGATAGATTATTAAACTATTATATGGATGAAGTGGATCGATTGCTTGACAGACAAATGGATAGAATCACATTTGTAAGTCAGTATAACGGATACGTTTTAATAAGGTTGCTACAAGTATTGGGTGCATATGGTTTTAGAGGGTTGTTTGAAAGAAAAGCCCATTTTTTATCAAGTATACCATTAGCACTGCAAAACCTAAAATTCTTTACAGAACAAAAACGTGTAGGTATCATCACGCCAGAGTTTGATAGAATGTTAAGGCTAATAGGTAGCGATGAAATTATTGAACGCTTTACCGCTGTGCAGGCTAATGCAGAAACGCCATTACATATTACCATCAATAGTTTTAGCTACAAAAAAGGCATACCAAAAGATGATAGTGACAACGGTGGTGGTTATGTGTTTGACATGCGAGGCATTTTAAATCCTGGTCGCTTTGAAGATTATAAGTACATAAGCGGTTTAGATAAACCTGTACAAGACTTTCTGGAACAACGCACCAAGATGAATACTTTTTTAAACAGCGTTTGGGATTTGGTAGACATTACCGTGGAAGATTATATCAAAAGAGGATTTGGCAATTTGATGATCAACTTTGGTTGCACTGGTGGTCAACATAGAAGTGTTTATGCCGCAGAACAAACGGCGCGTCATTTACGAAATAAGTTTAAAGTGCCAGTGACTCTAACACATACTAATACAGCTAATTGGTTGAAAGCGCCAGCAGCACCCCAGACCTAAAGGGAGCAAGAAATACAAGCAATTCTTAATAATGAAAAAAATAATAACTGATAGCGGGTTTCAAAATCCCCATTTAGGGGCTAAGGGTGGCTTTGCAATGATTTTTGCCGCAGGCCTTGGCACAAGACTGAAACCGTTTACAGATAAGTATCCTAAAGCATTAGCAATAGTAAATGGTAAACCCTTACTGCAACGAAATATTGAATACCTACAGCTGCATGGCTTTACCAATGTGATAGTAAATGTGCACCATTTTGCCGACCAGATAATTGATGCGATACAACAAAATAATGGTTGGGGTAGCAATGTATCTATTAGTGATGAAACAGATGACGTACTAGAAACTGGTGGCGGCTTAAAACGTGCTAGTAATTTTTTTAATGATGTAGACCACTTTGTGGTAATGAATGCAGATATATTAACCAACCTTAACTTAACCGACATGTTGCAACAACATGTACTACAGCAGCCAATGGCAACTTTGGCCACAAGTAATCGCACATCATCACGTTATTTTTTGTTTGATGAAACAGATACTTTGTGTGGCTGGATGAATGAGAAAACTGGCGAAGAACGTATTTCTAAAACTGCAACGGCTATGCATAAAAAAGCATTTAGTGGTGTGCAAATTATCAGCACTAAGATGCTGCCTTTAATTACCCAAGAAGGCAAATTTTCTATTATAGATGTCTATTTAGAATTAGCTAAAAGCTTTACCATTAAAGGCTTTGATCATTCTGGAGCCAAATTTATAGATGTAGGTAAACCAGAAAATATTTTGCTCGCTGAAAGGTTATTTGTGTAAAAAATCATTTGCCACGATAAAAGCTTCACAGCGATAAAGACGTACTAGGGGGTGACACAAGCACAGTTTAATATAGTACTAGCCCTGGTTACATAAATAATTACAATGCAGATTACTTCTCGTGTAGCAGTCTAATAAATAAATTAACCTGCTACACCATTACTTTCTCAGCTAAAGCCGCTAATTTCTTCTGCTTCCAATTGTACCAAGGCTTTGGGGCGGTTTTCTTAAGTACAGTATCTATGGTGCGCATACCAAATAAATTCCACACGCCGTTTAGCTTGCCACCCAAGTCGCTTTGCAAAGCTCGTAAGCTCATGGCAAAGCCACTATCTAAATATTCCATATGATGCCAATAACCTGCAGGCATAAACAAAGTATCACCATGTTCTAAAGTTACATCGTAGCCTTTGGCAGTGCGTACCGCAGGAAATTTGTCGTAATCAATTTTACTGTTTTCTGCATCATAATAGTTACTAAAATCTACCATGCTTAACACTTCAAAAGGCTTGCGGTAAAGTTTGTGTTGTTCCTCGTGCGGAAATAATAATACCCGCTTTCTGCCAGCGAATTGAGTGTGTAAAATATGGCTGAGATCTATATCAAAATGCATATGTGTGATAGACGTTTGCCCACCAGTAAATAACATGGGGTATTTTTTTACAAAGCCCGTCATCAAATGTTCTGGCCAAGTAAATTCTTTAATTAGTTGTGGTGCATGGTCAAAAATATTAAAAAGAAAAATACGCCAGCCTGCGGGGCCAGCTTTTATCATATCAATATACTCGCCAAAGGTTTTATAATCATCTGCGGTATTAATCGGGGTGTACGCATCACTTTTGGTATTGTTGTACAACGCAACTTGCTGATTGCCTACCAGTGTTTTAAAATAATCCCAATTCCATTTGGTGTAGGCGGGCCAAGTTTTGGCAAGGTCTTTTATAATCAAGGGCTTGCGCAGATTGTAATATTTGGCTTTAAAATCGGCCTCTGTAATGGTATCTACCACGTCAACACTTTGTAGAATCATATTAAAGATTTAAGCGGCAAAAATAAACGCTTTAATTGCAGGGAAATGCAAAAGTATTATCGGGTTTAGGTAAATTATGTGTTATCGGCTATGCTTTAATAGTACCTTGCAGCTATGGCATTGTTACTGCATATACATCCAGATAATCCCAATGAGCGGCACATTAAAACCGTGGCGCAATGCCTGCTAGATGGTGGTATTATCATTTACCCAACTGATACCATTTATGGTTTGGGCTGCGATATTTTTAACCATAAAGCGGTAGAAAGAATTGCTAGATTAAAAAATATTGACCCCGCAAAGGCACAGTTAAGTTTTGTATGCAACGATTTGAGCGACTTGAGTAGATATACAAAAAGTATAGATACGCCATTATACAGGCTGTTGAAAACCTATTTGCCAGGGCCTTACACATTTATTTTACCAGCAAGTAAAGAAGTGCCGAAAATTTTACAGAGTAAAAAAAGTACAATCGGCTTGCGTGTGCCAGATAATAAAACGGTGCAAGCTATTATTGAACAATTGGGGCATCCTATATTATCAACGTCATTGCCTGGCGAAATGGTAGAAGAATATACAGACCCAGAACTGATGTTTGAAAATTTTGAACGCCAGGTTGATATCGTTATTGATGGCGGTATTGGCGGCATGATACCATCTACAGTAATTGATTGCACCAAAGAACCCTATGAAGTAGTAAGAATGGGTTTGGGTGAATGGGATGAATAGAAGCCATTTATTAACAAATTGTAAAAAGATTTATTTTTTGTAACATATTGTGTATTTTAATGGTCAAATTTGATATATGACCAAGCTATTAACTAATGTGCTTGCTATTACACTTGCACTTTTATGTTTAACTGCCTGCAGGATAGAAAGAGCAAGGCGCTATGTGTATGCTACAGAATCTGC